>JANPMR010000021.1:0-7395 GCA_031427055.1 Rubrivivax sp. | reverse complement strand
ATGGAGCACGGCCGCCTGTCGCGCAGCGCCTTCATGGCCGAGATCGCCAAGATGGCCGAGCGCATCGTGCGCAAGGCCAAGGAGTACGACCGCGACACCATCCCGGGCGACTACGCCACGCTGGCCACGCCCTGCCCCAATTGCGGTGGCGTGGTGAAAGAGAACTACCGCCGCTTCGCATGCACGGGGGCGGGTGGAAACGAAGACGGCTGCGGTTTCAGCATCACCAAGATCCCGGCCGGCCGCGCCTTCGAGACGGTCGAGGCCGACGCCTTCATCCGTGATCGAAAGATCGGCCCGCTAGAGGGTTTTCGCTCCAAGGCCGGCTGGCCCTTCACGGCCGAGCTCAAGCTGGTGCGCGACGACGAGATCGCCAACTGGAAGCTCGAGTTCGACTTCGGCGCCGACGCCAAGAACGCCGAGGGCGACGGCGAGCCGGTGGACTTCTCCGAGCAGCAGACCCTGGGCGCCTGCCCCAAGTGCAAGGGCCACGTCTATGAGCACGGCAGCAGCTTCGTCTGCGAGCACAGCGTGGGCGCGCACGTCACCTGCGACTTCAAGAGCGGCAAGATCATCCTGCAGCAGCCCGTGCCGCGCGAAGAGATGACGCGCTTGCTGGCCACCGGCAAGACGGCGCTGCTGGAGAACTTCGTCAGCAACAAGACACGGCGCAAGTTCAAGGCCTTCCTGGCCTGGGACAAGAAGGAAGGCAAGGTCGGCTTCGAGTTCGAACCGCGCGCGGCACGGCCGCCGGCCAAGGGCGCGCCGGCCAAGAAGGCGGCGGCGAAGAAGACGGCCGCATAGATCGCACGATTGACCGTGCTGTGTAAGATGTGGTCAATCATCCGCTAGGCCGCACGCATGAGCCAGATCACCGCCAACGACCTCAAGACCCGAGGCATCGCCGTCATCGAGACCTCACTGGCGGCCGCGCCCGAGGCGGTGATCTCGGTGCGCGGCACCGACCGCTATGTCGTGATGGAGCTGGCGCACTACCACTACCTGCGCGAGTGCGAGCTTGAAGCGGCGCTGGCGCAGTCGCGCGCCGATCTGGCTGCGGGGCGCGCCGTGCAGGAGTCGGCGGCGGACCACGTGAAGCGCGCGCTCTCCGCCATAGCGGCCGTGGCGGCCGAGCGCAAACCCCCGCGCAAGCGAGCGGCTGCGCGCACGAAGTAGGCGCAGCGCGCCAGGGCATGGTCTACCGGCTTGTCTTCACCGAGCAATACCTGGTGCGGGCGATGCGTTTCTTGCGCCGCCATCCGGAGCTGGTGCGCCAGTACCAGAAGGCGCTCGAGTTGTTGGAGGCGAACCCGCATCACCCTTCGTTGCGCCTGCATGCGCTGAAGGGGCGGCTGACCGGCCTGCACTCGGTATCGATCAACCTGTCTTACCGCATCACGCTCGAACTGCTGATTTCGCAAGACCAGATCGTCCCGGTCAACGTGGGCGACCACGACGGCGTGTATTGACAGCTTGCCTGCCCTTCATGGCCCTGCCTGCGGGTGCGTCTGGCGGCGCAAACCTGAACGCGGCGCCGAGCCGCTGCCGCCCAGATGCAGCCCACATGGCTGCGCCTATCATGCGGCCTGCCTTTGCCCTGAGCCCACACCATGAGCCTGACCGCCCTGCGCCTTGTCATCGCCGCCAGCTTGCTGGCCACGGCCTCGTGGTCGCATGCCCTGGTGTTTGCAGTGAATGAAGGCGTGACCTACCGCGTCAGCAACGACGAGATCCGGGCCCGCTACGCTGCCATCGCCACCGACCTGTCCACGATCCTGGGCCAGCCCGTGCGCGTCGAACCCGTGGGCGACTACCCGACGCTGCGCAAGGGCCTGGCGGCCAAGGCCTACGACCTGGCGCTGGTGCACCCGGCCCACTTGTCCATCGCCGCCATGAAGGGCAGTGGCTACCAGCTCGTGGTGGTGACCAAGGGCTTTCAGGAGTACACGGCGCGTTTCCTGATGCGTGCCGACGCGCCCTTCAAGACGCTGGCCGACCTGCGCGGGCGCAAGGTCGGGGCGCCCGATGAGGACTCCATCACCTCGTGGATGATGCGCGCCACCTTGCGCGACGCGCTGGGCAAGGCGGATGCGGTGACCTACACCTACACGCGCTACCAGGACGCCGTACCTTTCATGGTGGAGCACACCTTCACGCAGGCCGGCGCCACGGCCGCCAATGCCGTCGTCAAGCAGTGGGAAGCCTCGGGCGGCAAGGTGCTGGCCAAGTCCCGGCCGGTGCCCATCAAGCACATCATCGCCAGCCCGGCCCTCGACGGCGCCGATGTCGAGCGCGTGCGGCAGTACTTTCTGGGGCTGGACAGCACCGAGGCGGGCCGCAAGAAGCTCGAGCCGATCAAGGTGCAGGGCTACGCGGTCTACGACGCCGCGGCCATGATGGCGCTGGGCACCTGGCTCGGCCTCTGACAAGCCCCGGGGGCTGACCCGCAGGTGGCGCCGGCGTGACGCTGGCCATCCTCTACAAGCTGCTGGCCATCGCTGTCACGGTGGCGCTGGGCTGGCTGGCGACCTGGCGCGGCTGGCTCGGCAGCACGGGCGGCGTTGGCGACCCGGCGCGCGTGCTCGCCAACGCGGCCTACTTCCTGTTTGTGCCGGCGCTGCTGTTTCGCACCATGGTGCGGCTGGATCTCTCAAGCATGCCCTGGCGCACGCTGGCGGCCTTCTTCGTGCCCGCGATGGCCATGGCCTTGCTCTGCTATCTGTGGCTGGCCCGGCGCCGACCCGTGCAGCCCGCCGCCGCGCCGGCCACGCGCACGGTGGCGGCGATCTACGGCAACGGCGTGCAACTCGGCATCCCGATGGCCGCGGCCTTGTTTGGTGAACAAGGCCTGGCGCTGCACATCGCGCTGGTCAGCATTCACGGCGTGCTGCTGTTGACGATGTTGACGGTGCTGGTCGAAGCCGACCTGGCGCGCGCCGACCCCGCCACGACCCATGCCGACGCCGTGCGCAACACGCTGCGCAATGCCATCGTGCACCCGGTGGTGCTGCCCTCGCTGGCCGGCATGGTCTGGAACCTGACGGGCTGGGGCCTGCACCCGGTGGTCGACCAGGCGCTTGCGGTGCTGGGCAGTGCCGTCGTGCCGCTGTGCCTGGTGCTGATCGGCGTCTCGCTGGCCAGCTATGGCGTGCGCGGCCATGTGCGCGGCGCGCTCGGCGTCTCGGTCTTCAAATTGATAGCCCTGCCCGCGGCGGTGCTGGGGGTGGCGCATTGGGGCTTCGGCCTCAGCGGCATGCCGCTGGGCGTGCTGGTGATGATGGCGGCGCTGCCCGTGGGCAGCAACGCGCTGATCTTCGCGCAGCGCTACGAGGTCTTGCAGGGCGAGGCCAGCACCGCCATCGTGCTGTCGACGCTGGCCTTCGGCGCCACGGCCACGCTCTGGCTGGCCGTGCTGGGCGCTGTCGGGGCTTGAGGCTCGCGCCTGCTTTGCGACAATCCGCCGCATGAAGACAGACGACATCGCCAGCTACATCGCCCACGTCGGCGCCGCCGCACGCGCCGCTGCCACGGCGATGGCTGCCGCCCCCACCGCCGCGAAAGACGCCGCGCTGCGCGGCCTGGCCGCACGGCTGCGCGCCGCCGGCAGCGAGCTGGCCGCCGCCAACGCCTTGGACCTGCAAGCCGCGCGCGGCGCCGGCCTGGCCGAGCCGCTGGTCGACCGCCTCAAGCTCACGCCGCAGATCATCGAGACCGTGGCGCAGGGCTGCGAGCAGATTGCCGCCATGGCCGACCCGGTGGGCGAGATCACCGGCGTCAAGCGCCGCCCCAGCGGCATCAGCGTGGGCCAGATGCGCGTGCCGCTGGGCGTCTTCGGCATGATCTACGAGAGCCGGCCCAACGTGACGATCGAGGCCGCGTCGCTGGCCATCAAGAGCGGCAACGCCTGCATCCTGCGCGGCGGCAGCGAGGCCTTGCATTCCAACCTGGCGCTGTGGCGTCTGGTGCAGGCGGCGCTGGTCGAGGCCGGCCTGCCGCTTGAGGGCGTGCAGCTCATCGCCACCCCCGACCGCGCCGCCGTCGGCTACCTCATCACCATGCCAGAAAGCGTGGACGTGATCATCCCGCGCGGCGGCAAGGGTCTCATCGCGCGCATCAGTGCCGAATCACGTGTGCCGGTCATCAAGCACCTCGATGGCAACTGCCATGTCTATGTCGACGCCGAGGTCGATCTCGACCTGGCCGTGGCTGTCACCGACAACGCCAAGACGCAGAAGTACAGCCCCTGCAACGCCGCCGAATCGCTGCTGGTGCACGCGGCGCAGGCGGCAAGCTTCCTGCCGCGCATCGGCGCCCTCTTCGCGGCCAAGGGCGTCGAGATGCGCTGCGACGGCCGCGCCGCGGCGCTGCTGGGCGGCTTTGCCGGCGTGGTGCGCGCCACCGAGGCCGACTGGGACACCGAGTACCTCGCACCCATCATCAGCATCAAGGTGGTGGACAGCCTGGACGAGGCCATCGCGCACATCAACCGGCATGGCTCGCACCACACGGATGCGATCCTGAGCACGAACCACCCGCACGCCATGCGCTTCCTGCGCGAGGTGGACTCGGCCAGCGTGATGGTCAACGCCAGCACGCGCTTTGCCGATGGCTTCGAGTACGGCCTGGGCGCCGAGATCGGCATCAGCACCGACAAGCTGCATGCGCGCGGGCCGGTCGGCCTGGAGGGGCTGACCTCACTGAAGTGGGTTGTGCTGGGCCAGGGCGAGCTGCGCGGCTGAATGAGCATCGAGCAGCTCGCCATCCTGGCGCTGGTCGCCATCCTGATCTTCTGGGTGGTGGGTGCCTACAACCGGCTGGTCTCGCAGCGCAACGACATCGGCCAGGCCTGGCTGCGTGTGGACGAGGCGCTGGCGCAGCGTGCCGCTGCGGCCGCGCCACTGGCCGACATGTTGGCTGCGCCGCTGGCTGCCGAGGCCGGCGCGTTGCAGGCGTGGTCGGCTGCGCAAGCCGCCGCTGCCGAGGCCGCCAGTGCGATGAAGGCCGCGCCGGTGTCGCAGGGCGCCGCAGCCGCGTGGGTCGGCGCCGAGGCGGCGCTGTCGGCGGCTTCGGCGCGCGTCTTTGCCTTGCTCGACCAGCAGCCCGCGCTGGCGCAAGACGCCGCGCTGGCGCCCTTGGCCGCGGCCTGGCGCGAGGGCCAGGGCCGGCTGCCTTTTGCGCGCCAGATGTTCAGCGATGCCGCCAGCGCGCACAACGAGGCCTTGGCGGTCTTTCCGACGCGCTTGCTGGCGCCCCGGTTTGGCTTTCGTCAGGCCGGCCGCCTGTAGGCGCATCGCCAGCGCCCGCGCGGCCGAATCGATCAGCCCTTGCGCACCGCGCGTGGCAGCAGGCGCTGCTCGGGCTCGATGCCGTCGCCGCCGTCAAACTCGACCGCGATCTGCATGCACACGGCGCGGCACAGCGTGGCCGCGCGCTCGCTGCCGATGCGGTAGTAGATCTGCGTCGCGTCGCGTCGGCGTGTCAGCACACCGGCGCGGTACAGCGTGGCCAGGTGCTGGCTCATGTTGGGCTGCGTGGTGTTGATCTCGAGCAGCAGCTGAGAGACGTTTTTCTCGTGGCCGCACAGCGCGCTGATGATCTTCAGGCGGATCGGCGTGGCAAGCAGCCGAAACAGCTCGGCGGCAGAGTCGAAGACCTGGTCGGACTCTTCGACGTCGGTAGCGTCGGTTTTCAAGGCAAGATCCTGTCGCGGCTTCGCGGGCCCGGCCGGGTTTCCACTGCGTTCATTGCGGCCTTCAAACCGTACATTCGTATGCGACGATATTTAACCCGGATGCGAGCGGCAGCGCAAGCGGCGACTACCCGAGGGTCAGCCGCTTGGCCCAAGTGGCCGGCGCCAACAGCCGCCACCGCCACCTTCGCGACCGCCGGCACAATGGCGATGCCGATTGAACAGGAGAGCCCGATGAACCGAACTTTTCGCGTGGCACTGGCCATGCTGACCCTGGCCGCCGCCCCCTGGGTTCATGCCCAGGCCCAGGCCGATATGACGCTGGCACGCAACCTGGCGGCCACTTGCGCCAACTGCCACGGCACCAACGGCGCGGCGCGCGGCGACATGAAGTCGCTGGCCGGCGTATCGGCCGGCAAGATCACCGCGATGGTGGCCGACTACAAGAGCGGCGCCCAGCCTGCAACCATCATGCACCAGATCGCCAAGGGCTACACCGACGAGCAGATCAAGCTCATCGCCGCCTACCTTGCGGCCCAGCCCGCCAAGCCCTGAGGAGCCGCACCATGACACGCGAACACGCATTCGAACTCTCGCGCCGCCGCCTGCTGGGCGCCGGTGCCGCGCTGGGCGGCTTGGCCGGTCTGGCCACTCTTGCCGGCTGCGCCAGCACACCCTCCACGCCCTCCATCGGCCGCGTCGTCATCGTCGGCGGCGGCTTCGGCGGCGCCACTGCGGCGCGCTACCTCAAGCTGTGGGGCGGCAACATCGACGTCACCCTGGTCGAGCGCAATGCCGCCTTCGTGTCGTGCCCGATCAGCAACATGGTGATCGGCGGCCACAAGCAGATGGCCGACATCACGCGCGGCTACGACGGCCTGCGCAAGTTGGGCGTCAAGGTGGTGCAGGGCGATGTCACCGCGGTCGACGCGGCAGGCAAGAAGGTGCGCCTTGCGGCCGGCGGCGATCTGCCCTACGACCGCTTGATCTTGTCGCCCGGCGTCGACTTCATGACCGATGCCATCGGCGGCCTGCAGCCGGCGCTGGACAGCGGCCGCATCCTGCACAGTTGGAAGGCCGGCCCGCAGACGGCGGCGCTGCGCGCGCAGCTTGAGGCCATGCCCGACGGCGGCGTGTTTGCGATGTTCATTCCCAAGGTGCCCTACCGCTGCCCGCCCGGGCCGTATGAGCGCGCCTGCATGGTGGCCAGCTATTTCAAGGTGGCCAAGCCGCGTGCCAAGGTGCTGGTGCTCGACGCCAACCCCGAGGTGCAGAGCAAGAAGGCGCTGTTCGAGAAGGCCTTCAAGGACCACTACGCCGGCATCCTCGAGTACCGGCCCAACAACGAGCTCAAAGAGGTCTCGGGCACGTCAGGGTCGCTGGTGGCCAAGCTCGAGTTCGACGACGTCAAGGCCGATGTCCTCAACGTGATCCCGCCGCAGCGCGCCGGCGACATCGCGCGCAGCGCCGGGCTGCTGAACATGAACAACCGCTGGGTTGGCGTCAACTGGCAGACCATGGAATCCACCGCCGTGCCTGGCATCCACGTGCTGGGTGACGCCACCTTCTCGGCGCCGGCCATGCCCAAGAGCGGCCACATGGCCAACCAGCACGCCAAGGTGGCCGCCGCGGCCATCATCGAGCTGCTGCAGGGCAAGCCGGTCAACGCCACGCCGGTGGTGATGAACACCTGCTACAGCTTTGTC
>JANPMR010000020.1:0-19309 GCA_031427055.1 Rubrivivax sp. | reverse complement strand
ACCGATGCCGTGGCCAAGGCCGCACCCGACGGCTACACGCTGCTGCTGATGTCCAACACGCACACCGTCAACGAGACGCTGATCCCGACCAAGCCCTTCATGCTGATGCGCGACTTCGCGCCCATCGCGCCCATCAGCTATTCCGACCTCGTGCTGGTCACCCGAGCCGGGCTGCCCTACAACACGCTGGCCGATCTGATCAAGGCCGCCAAGGCCAAGCCGGGCAGCATGTCTTACGCGTCGTCGGGCCCCGGCACGCCGTACCACATGGCGGGTGAACTCTTCAAGGCGATGGCCGGCATCTTCGTCGTGCACATCCCCTACCGTGGCAGTGCCGGCGCGCGCACCGACGTGCTTGGCGGCCAGCTCGAGATGATGTTCGACGCCATCCCCACGATGGCCGAACACGTGAAGAGCGGCAAGGTCAAGGCGTTGGCCACCACCGGCCGTGCGCGCTCGAGCGTGATGCCCGAAGTGCCGACCATGAGCGAGGCCGGCGTGCCGGGTTACGAAGCCACGATCTGGCTCGGCCTGATGGCGCCCAAGGGCACACCGGCGGCGGTGGTGAACCGGCTCAACGCCGAGCTTGCCAAGATCACCAGCCACCCGGACGTGCGCAAGGCCTGGGCCGTGCAGGGCACGACGCCGATGACGATGGGCGTCGAAGAGTTCACCCGCTACCTGAACGAAGACGTCGCCAAGTGGGCGAACATCGTCAAGATCTCCGGCGCCAAGGCCGAGTGATGAGCGGCCATGCCGACGACCTGAGCGCGGGCGATCGCGAGGTGAGGACGCTGAACTGCCTTTGCGCCGGCGCGGCCCAGGGCGTGGTGCGCGCGCTGCAGAACGGCTTTCAGGCGCAGCACGGTGCCGCGCTGCAGGGCCGCTTCGGCGCCGTGGGCGCCATGAAACAGGCCTTGTTGGCCGGCGAGCCCTGCGACGTCATGGTCACCACCGACGCGATGGTCGACGCACTGGTGGCCGAGGGCCGGCTGCGTGGCGACGCGCGCGCGCCCATGGGCCGCGTGCGCACTGGCGTGGCCGTGCGCGCTGGCGAGCCGCAGCCCGACGTGTCGACGCCCGCGGCGCTGAAGGCGGCGCTGCGGGCCGCCGACGCGATCTACTTCCCCGACCCACTGCTTGCCACGGCCGGCATCCACTTCGCCAGCGTGCTCAGGCAGCTCGGCATCCATGACGAGTTGCAGCCGCGCTTTCGCACCTATCCCAACGGCGCGACCTCGATGCGCGAGCTGGCCACCAACCCGGCGCCGCGGCTCATCGGCTGCACGCAGGTGACCGAGATCCTCTACACCGAAGGCGTCGAGCTCGTCGGTCTGCTGCCGACGCAGTTCGAACTCGCCACCGGCTACACCGCCGCCGTCAGTGCCACTTCCGCATGGCCGGACCTGGCCGCGGAGCTGGTGGCGCTGCTCGGTGGCCCGGCCTCGCAGGCGCTGCGCGTCGCGAGTGGCTTCGAAATCTGAACGGAGACTCATCATGCGTCGTCGCCAATTCATCATCGCCGTGCCGGCCGCCCTGGCAGCGCCCGCCGTGCGGGCCCAGGCCTTCCCCGCGCGGCAGATGCGTTACATCGTGCCGGTGGCCGCCGGTGGTGGCAGCGACCTGGTGGGTCGCACCGTCACCGAGCGCTGGGGCAAGCTGCTCGGGCAGAGTTTCATCGTCGAGAACATCGGCGGCGGCGGCGGCGCCATCGCCTGCCAGACCACGGCCAAGGCGCCGGCCGACGGCTACACGCTGCTGCAGGGCTACGTGGCCACGCACGGCACGAGCCCGGCCACGCGCAGCAAGCTGCCCTACGACCCGATCCGGGACTTCACACCCGTGGGCATGATCGGCGCCACGCCCAACGTGCTGGTCGTCAACGCGTCGCTGCCGGTGAACAACCTGCCGGAGTTCGTGGCCTACCTCAGGGCCAATCCGGCGCGCGTCAGCTACGGCTCGGCCGGGCAGGGCTCGCTGACGCACCTGTCGATGGAGATCTTCAAGCAGGCCAGTGGAACCTTCATGGTGCACCTGCCCTACCGCGGCATCGCGCCGGCCTTCAGCGACTTGCTGGGTGCGCAGACGCAGGCCATGTTCCCGGGCCTCGCGGCCGGACTGCCGCACATCCGCTCGGGGCGCGTGCGTGCGCTGGCCGTCACCGGCACGGCGCGCCACCCGCTGCTGAAGGACGTGCCGACCATGGTCGAGGCCGGCTTCAAGGGCTTCGACGCCGTGCAGTGGTATGGCGTGGTGGCACCGGCCGGCCTGCCAAGCGCCGTGCTCAAGACGCTCAACGACAGCCTCAACAGCGTGCTCACCGCGGGCGACCTGCGCGACAAGCTCGCCGCCGAGGCCGTGGAGCCCACGCCCATGACACCGGCCGAGTTTGCGCAGTTCATCCGTGCCGACATCGCGCGCTGGACCGCCATCGCCCGTGATCGCAAGATCGATCTCGACGCCTGATTGCCGCCCTGATTGCTCCCCTGACCCCTGCCCTGATGTTCCCAGCCCCGAAGCAACTCACCATGAAAACACTGCTCGCCGTTCTCGCCAGCGCCCTGCTGACCCACACCGCCTGGGCGCAGGACTATCCCAACCGCCCCATCAAGATCATCGTGCCCTTCTCGCCCGGCGGCGCGGTCGACGGCCCCACGCGCGTCATCGCGCAAGAGCTGGGCAAGCGTCTCAAGCAGCAGGTCATCGTCGAGAACAAGCCGGGCGCCGGCGCCACCATCGGCAGCGGCGAGGTGGCCAAGGCCGCGCCCGACGGCTACACGCTGCTGCTGGCCTCGCAGACCAACGCCATCAGCGCGTCGCTCTACCCCAAGCTGCCCTTCGCGCCCATCGACGACTTCATCGGCATCTCGCTGCTCGGGCGCGAACCTGGCGTGCTGGTGGTCAACCCGACATTCGCGGTGAAGAGCGTGGCCGAGTTGATCGCCTACGCCAAGGCGCGGCCGGGCGAGGTGAACTACGCGTCATCGGGCAACGGCAGCGGGCAGCACTTGTTCATGGCGCAGTTCGCCAGCATGGCCGGCCTCAAGCTCACGCACGTGCCCTACCGCGGCAGCGGCCAGGCCACCACCGATCTGCTGGCCGGTGTCGTGTCGATGTCCTTCCCCGGCACGGCCGCCATGGTGGGGCACATCAAGGCTGGCAAGCTGCGGCCATTGGCCACCAGCGGCGTTACACGCTCGCCGCAACTGCCCGACGTGCCCACGCTGGCCGAGTCCGGCCTGAACGGCTTTGCCGCCTACGTCTGGATGGGCCTGCTGGCGCCCAAGGGCACGCCTGCGGCCATCATCGAGCGCCTGCACCGCGAGCTCAAGTTCGTGTTGGCGACGCCCGAGGTCAAGGCCCACTTTGCCGACGCCGGCAACGAGATCGTGGGTTCGACCCCGGCCGAGATGGACAGCTACTTCCGCGAGGAGCGCGACCGCTGGGCGCGCGTCGTCAAGGAAACCGGCGCAAAGATTGATTGAAGCTGAAGGAACCCGCACCATGATGCAAGTGACAGGCCAGCCACACTGGACCACCAAGAAGACCGCCGACGGCGACGTGAAACTCTTTCTCTGGGAGAAGTACGTGGGCTCGCCCGACGGCAAGCCGGCTGTGCTGTTCGTGCATGGCTCGTCGATGGCCTCGCAGCCGACCTTCGATCTCAGCGTGCCCGGCCGCCCGGATTCGAGCGTGATGGACTGGTTTGCGCAGCGCGGCTTTGTCTGCTGGTGCGTCGACATGGAAGGCTATGGGCGCAGCGACAAGACGCGCGACATCACCTGCGACATCGCCAACGGCGCCGACGACCTGGCCGCCGCCACCGACTACATCTTCGCCACCCGCGGCGTGCGCAGTTTTCTCACCTACGGCATCAGCTCGGGCGCGCTGCGCGCGGCGCTGTTTGCGCAGCGCCACCCCGAGCGCGTGGCGCGCTTGGCGCTGGATGCCTTTGTCTGGACCGGGCGCGGCGCGCCCACGCTAGAGCAGCGGCGCAAGAAGCTGCCCGAGTTCATGGCCAGCAAGCGCCGGCCGATCGACCGCCAGTTTGTCTACAGCATTTTCGAGCGCGACCACGCCGACTGCGCCGACAAGGCCACGGTCGAGGCCTTCGCCGACGCCATCCTGGCGCTCGACGACAGCATGCCCAACGGCACCTACATCGACATGTGCAGCAGGCTGCCGGTGGTGGACCCGGCGCAGATCCACGTGCCCACGGTGGTGCTGCGCGGGCAGTTCGATGGCATTGCCGGCATCGATGACCTGCTGGAGTTCTTCAAGCGGCTGCCGCACCCGGACAAGCAGTTCACCACGCTCAACGGCATCAGCCACGCCAGCTTTCAGCAGAAGAACTACCTCATGGTCTACCAGATCCTGCACGCGTATTTCACGCAGCCGGCGCCGGCCTACACCTCATCCGGCCTGCACTGATGCACTGACGCGAGGGGTCGTTCAGCGCCGGTGGTCGAGCGACTCGACCGGCTCGTAGCCCAGGGCCACGGCGCGCGACTCGTACACCGAGGCCAGGTAGAGCTGGCCGTCGCGGCGGAAGTGCAGCGCCAACTGGTAGCTGGCGCCGGCATCGCCCAGCAGCGATGCGAACTGCATCCAGCCGGTGTAGCGATGCGTGCCATTGCGGGCATCGTGTTCGCGGCTGGCCCGGGCCAGGCGGATGGCGGCAGCGCGGTCGCCACGGGCGGCCAGGCGCAACTCGGCAGCGGCGGCCGCGTCCTGGGTTTCGAAGCTGCTGCGGTAGATCGTGATGTCGCTGCGGCGCACGATGGCCAGGCTGGCTGCCGCCGCTTTGCGCACGTCAAAGATGTCAGCGGTGCCGGGGTGGGCCTGCAGATAGGCGTCGGCGGCGCGAACGATGTCGCCGGGCCAGATGGCGGCGTCGACGGCAGCACGCAGCGAGGCCTCGGTCGAGAACTCGGCGGCGCCCTGCTGGAGGCGCGGCGAGAGCGCCGCGTAAAGCGTGGCGCCTTGCATGGCGGTTGGCGTGGCGCCTCGCATGGCGGCTGGCGTGGCGCCTTGCAGCGGCGCGGAGGTCTGGGCGAAGCTCGAACCGATCAGGCTGAGCATGAGGGCGGCGAAGAGTGTCTTGGTCATGGCGGTCTCGTGTTGCGGACCCCCCCGTCATCGGCCTGCACCGCGGCGCACTGCAATCGTCGGCCGTGCGGTCTGCACGCCCAAGGGACCAACTTGAGGGTGTCACCCGCGGGTCGCACCCAAAGGCGGCAATTTGTCTCGGCCCGGCACCTCAACGGCTGGCACGCCCTACATCGCCTTGAACAGGTGCACGTAGGCCCGGCTCACTGGCAGCTCGTGTGCGTGGCCCTTCAGCCGCAGGAAGAGCCGGCTCGACTCGTCGCGCCGCGTGCCGGCCAGGTGTGCCAGATTCACGATCGTCGAGCGGTGCATTTGCACGAACTGCGCCGGGTCGAGCTGCGCCGCGAGCTCGGCAATCGGCGTGCGGATCAGGTGCTCGGCGCTGGCCGTCTGCACGCAGGTGTACTTGTCGTCGGCGCGAACGCACAGCACCTCGCGCACAACGAGCTGGTGCGTCAGCTAGCCCGCGCTGGCGCGCACCCAGCGCAAGCGCTCGGTGGCGGCCGCGGCTGCCGGCAAGAGGCGCTGCAGCGCCGTCAGCAATTGCCGATCCGGCTCGGCCGCAAGCGGCAGCGTGCGGCGGATGCGCCCTACGGTGCGCGCCAGCCGCTCGCGGCTCACCGGCTTGAGCACGTAGTCGAGCGCTTCGCTGTCGAAGGCCTGCACCGCGTACTCATCAAAGGCGGTGACAAAGACGACGCGTGTCGCGCCTTCGATGCCTTGCGCCACCTCCAGCCCGGTCAGCCCCGGCATCTGGATGTCGAGGAAGGCCAGGTCGGGCTGCAGCGCGGCGATGCGTTCGGCCGCTTCCACACCGTGGCGCGCGCTGTGCACGATCTGCAGCTCAGGCCAGACGGCCGCGAGTTCGGCCGCCAGCGCGCGCGCCAGATGCGGTTCGTCGTCGGCGATGAGGGCGGTGGTCATGGCAGGCTGTCTTGCACCGGCAGGGTGATGCGGGCGAGTGTGCCCGGGCTTGCGGCGGCGACGGTCAACGCGGCCGCGCTGCCGTAGCGCGCCAGCAGCCGCTGGCGGACGTTGTCCAGCGCCACGCCAGCGCCGGGCCGTGCCGCGCGGCGCTTGGGCGCATCGAGCCCCAGGCCGTCGTCCTGCACCTCCAGCACCAGTTGGCCGCTTTCGACGCGGGCCCGGATGGTGATGCGGCCGCCGGCGATGGACGGCTCAAGGCCATGCTGCACGGCGTTTTCCACCAAAGGCTGCAGCAGCAGCGGCGGCAAGGTGACGGCCCGCGCATCGGCGGCGATGTCGGTGCTGAACTGCAAGCGGTCCTCCATGCGGGCCTGCATCAGCATCAGGTAGTGGGTCGATAGATCCAGCTCTTGCGCCAGCGTGCACTGCTCCAGCCGCAGGGTGCCCAGCGACGAGCGCAGGTACTCGGTGAAGGCCGCCAGCATTTGCCGCGCCTTGGGCAGGTCGTGATCGAGCAGCGACTGCACGTTGGCCAGTGTGTTGAACAGGAAGTGCGGCTCCATCTGCCCTTGCAGCAGCATCAGCCGGGATTCGGTGGCGCGGCGCTCGGCGTCGAGCTGGCGCGACTTGGCAGCAAAGAAGTGGTGCAGCAGGAAGCTGACCATCATCCCGATCAGCAAGGAGCCGAGGATGATGTTGTTGCCCTCGCGGCGGCCGATCCACACCGTCACGTCCTGCCCGGCCAGCAACACGCCCAGCGGCCAACCAAGGAACAGGCCGACGATGGGCGTGCCAGCAAAGAACACGCTGCGTTGCCAGGGGCGCCAGGCGCGCACGCGTGCCGCCGAGGCAAAGGTGTGGCGCGCGGCGTCGAAGAGCAGATGGATGACGACGCCGATGCTCAGGCAGACGATCAGGTTCTTGCCGTACCAGTAGGCCCAGCCTGACAGGTTGCGCCACGCGCCCTCGCCGCGAGCGAAGGCGACGAAGCCCAGGATCGTGAAGGGCACAGCCAGCGCCATGCAGAACAGCACCGTCCAGACCCACTGCAGCCACCAGGGACCGGCGCGCGGTCGGTTGTCGTTGCTGACCCAGGAGTCCCAGGAGGCCTTGAGCAGTGCGCGATCGATCTTCATGGGCGCGGAGTGTAGAAAGCCGCGGCGGCGGCTTCGGGGCCTTGACGATGAACCGACAGCGCCGCCGATGGATCGACAGCGCTTGGCGTGAGCCTTGGGTGAGCCTTGGGTCTGCGGCCGCTGCCTACAATGCCCGCAACCCCGTCACGAGCCCATTCCATGCAGATCGATCCCACCATTTTCAAGGCCTACGACATCCGCGGCATCGTCGGCAAGAACATCGACGAGAGCTTTGCCGAGCACCTGGGCCGCGCCTTTGGCAGCCAGGCCCGCGCCGCTGGCGAAAAGGCCGTGGCCGTGGGCCGCGATGGCCGCCTTTCAGGCCCCGGCCTGTGCGCGGCGCTGGTGCGCGGCCTGAAGAGCACCGGCCTCGACGTCGTCGACCTCGGCCCCGTGACGACACCGATGCTGTACTACGTGGCCGCCACGCGCAGCGCGCACGGCTGCAGCAGCGGCATCATGGTCACCGGCAGCCACAACCCCAAGGACTACAACGGCTTCAAGATGGTGATGAGCGGCCGCGCCATCTATGGCGACGACATTCAGGCCCTGCGCCGCCGCATCGAGGGTGAGGACTACACCGTGCGCCGCGGCCGCAGCGCGCGCATGGACATCGGCGCCGAATACGCCGCGCGCATCACCGGCGACTGCCGCCTGGCGCGGCCAATGAAGATCGTGGTCGACAGTGGCAACGGCATTCCTGGCGCCAGCGCACCAGCCATCCTGCGCGCGCTGGGCTGCGAGGTGATCGACCTCTACAGCCGCGTCGACGGCGATTTTCCCAACCACCACCCCGACCCCAGCAAGCCCGAAAACTTGGCCGACCTGATCAAGGTCGTGAAGGCCACCGATGCCGAGGTCGGCCTGGCCTTCGACGGCGATGGAGACCGTCTGGGCGTCGTCACCGCCGGCGGCAACATCATCTACCCCGACCGCCAGATCATGCTGTTTGCACGCGACATCCTGCAGCGCCATCCGGGCCAGACGGTGATCTTCGATGTCAAGTGTTCACAGCGCGTGCCGGTGGTCATCCGCGCCGCCGGCGGCGTGCCGCTGCTGTGGAAAACCGGGCACTCGCTGATCAAGGCCAAGCTGCGCGAGACCGGCGCGCCCTTTGCAGGCGAGATGAGCGGCCACCTGTTCTTCGGCGAGCGCTGGTACGGCTTCGACGACGCCATGTACACCGCGGCACGGCTGCTTGAGATCCTGTCGCGTCACGCCAACCCCAGCGCCTTTCTCGACGCGCTGCCCAGCAGCTTCTCGACGCCCGAACTCAACGTGCCCTGCGCCGAGGGCGAGCACCACGCGGTGGTGAGCGAGCTGCTGGCGCGCGTCAGCGCCGGCCAAGTGTCGTTTGCCGGTGGCGAGGTCGGCACCATCGACGGCCTGCGGGTGGACTTTGCCGACGGCTTCGGCCTCATCCGCGCCAGCAACACCACGCCGGTGCTGGTGCTGCGCTTCGAGGGCCACACGCAGGCCGCGCTGCAGCGCATCGAGGCCGACTTCATGGCCGCGCTGCGCGCCATCAAGCCCGACGCGCAGGTCGCGACGGCTGCGCACTGAACACCGCCGTGTGGGCTCGCGCCGCCTATTCGGCGCTGCTGCGGCTGGCCACGCCGTTGTACTTTGCGCGCCTGTGGCGGCGCGGGCGGCACGAGCCGCTGTACCGCGCGGCCTGGAACGAACGCCTGGGTGGTTTCAGCGGCACGGCCGTCCCCGGCCGGCTCTGGCTGCACGCCGTGTCGCTGGGCGAGACACGGGCAGCCGCGGCGCTGATCGACGCGCTGCGCGCGCAACGGCCGGGCTTGCGCCTGCTGCTCACGCACGGCACCGCTACCGGACGCGAGGCCGGCGCGGCCCTGCTGCTTGACGGCGACGCGCAGGCCTGGCTGCCCTACGACACGCCCGGCGCGGTGCGCCGCTTCCTGCGCATCCACCGGCCCGCTATGGGCGTGCTGATGGAAACCGAGGTCTGGCCGAATCTGCTGTTCGAGGCCCGCGCCGCTGGCGTGCCGATGGTGCTGGCCAACGCCCGACTGTCGCCGCGCAGCCTGGCCAAAGGCCTGCAACTGGCCGCCCTGATGCACCCGACGATGGCGGTCTTCAGCCGCGTGCTGGCGCAGACGCAGGCCGACGCGCAGCGCCTGCGCGCCTCGGGCGCGACGTCGGTACGGGTGGCGGGCAACATCAAGTTCGACATGACGCCGAACGCCGAGCTCGTGGCGCGCGGCCGCGCGTGGCGCGAATCGCTCGGCCGCGCCGTGGTGCTGGCGGCCAGCACGCGTGAGGGCGAAGAGCGGCCGCTGCTGCAGGCCTGGCGCGCGCAGCGCGGTCCGCGACCCTTGCTGCTGCTGGTGCCGCGCCATCCACAACGCTTTGACGAGGTGGCCGAAGCGATCAGCGACGCCAGCCTGAGCGGCCTGCGCCGCAGCGGCTGGGGCGACGCGCCGCCGCCCGAGGCCGCCAGCGCCGATGTCTGGCTGGGCGACTCGGTGGGCGAGATGGCGCTCTACGCAGCGATGGCCGATTGCGCGCTGCTGGGTGGCAGCTTTGCGCCCTTGGGCGGGCAGAACCTGATCGAGCTGGCGGCCTGCGGCTGCCCGGTGGTGATGGGGCCGCACACCTTCAACTTCGAGCAAGCCGCCGAGCTGGCGCTTGTCGCCGGCGCGGCACGGCGTGCCGTCGACATCGAAGATGGCGTGGTGCAGGCGACGGACCTTGCCAGCGGCGACCAACGCGCGGCGGCTTCGGCGTGCGCGCTGGCCTTCACGGCCGGCCACCGCGGCGCCGCGGCGCGCATGGCGGCCGAGATCGTGCCGCTGCTGGGGGCGGCTTAGAGCTTGAGCTCGAGGTTGGCGCCGTAGAACGTGCGCCCCTGGCGCAAGTTGCGCGTGGCGTCGCCGCTGACGAAGTCGGTGCGCGACTCGCTGTCTCGCGGCGCCAGGTTGTTGGCGGCCACGCGCAGCGACATGGTGCGGCTGATGTTCCAGATCGCGAAGGCGTCCAAGGCGCGTGCAGAGGACTGGACCAGCGACTGCGCGGAGCTTTGCTGCGTCGCGTAGCTCGGCGTGTAGGCCAGGCTGCCGCCCACGGTGACTGGCAGGCCGGCAAACCGGTAGTCAAAGCCGAGGTTGCCAGACCAGGGTTGCTGGCTGTCGAGGCGGTTGTTGGGGCCCTGCAGCGCCAACACCTCCGAGCGGTAGTAGTTGAGCGCCGCACGCAGGTTGAGTGCCGTCTTGGCATCAAACAGCGCAGGCAACAACTCGCTGCCACGGCCCTTGAGCTCGAGCTCCAGGCCCGTGGCCCTGGCCTTGGAAAAGTTGACCGGCGTGGACACAAAGCGTGGCACGGCGGCCCACGGCACGGTTTCCAGGCGGGTGACGTTGCGCACCAGGTTGTTCACGCTGCGGTGAAAGCCACCGATGCTGAAGAGCCCGCCGCCGGCAAAGTAGCTCTCGAAGCTGACGTCCAGGCCGGTGGCCAGTTCGGGCTTCAGGGCCGGGTTGCCACGGCGGTCGGGTGCGGCTTCGGTGTTGGCTCGGGTGGTGTCGGTGAACAGGCTGCTGAGCGAGGGCCGCGCCAGCAGTGCGTTCAGGTCTGGCGCCTTGTAGCTGCGCGTCAGGCTGGCGCGGATCAGGTCGCGGCCCTTGGGGTCGAGCTTGTAGTTCAGGTGCCAGAGCGGCGTCGTCACCTGGCTTGTGCTGCGCACCGGCTCAAGCAGGCCTTGGCTCTGGGTCTGGATGCGTTCGCTGCGCAGGCCGATGTAAGTGGACCATTGCGGTGACAGCTCCCACTCGTCCTGCACAAACAGCGCCTGGCGCGCGATGCGGGCGATGAAGGGCTGGCCCTCGTAGTCCAGCAGCTGCGGCACGCCGCGTTCGGTGACGCTGCGGGTCTCCTCACGGCGGCGCCATTCCAGGTCCCAGCCGGCGCTCAGGGTGTGCGCCTCGCCGATGAAGCGGCTGGTCTTGCCGGCCTGCGTGAGGTTGCGGTCGTGGTTGTCGCCAAAGGTGCGCCGACCCAGGTCGGTGCTGCCGTCGTAGGTGCCCTTGCTGTCTTGTGCGCCGAGCTTGAGCTCGACACTGCCGTCGTCGCTGTAGCGCTTGTTCCACTGCAGGTTGCCGCGGATGTTCTGCCAGGTGCCTTCAAAGCTGTTGTTGGCCTCCAGCACAGGCTGTCCGGCCAGGACCTGGTTGCTGTACTGCGTGCGGTTGTACCAGTGGCCGCGTTGCACGAAGGCCTGCGCCCAGGCCGACTCTTCGTCGCTGATCTTCCAGTTGATGCGCGGCGCGGAGTTGAAGCCCCGGCCCCAGTTGTCTTGCCGGCTGGTCTGCAGGGCCCGCGAGGGCAAGCCATTGGCGCCCGCGGTCTGGCGTTCGAGCTCGCCCACATTGAGGTTGCGCCACTGGAACACCGACACCGGCAGCGACAGGCCCACGCCGCCAGAGCGTTCGCCGAAGGTGAAGGTGCCCGAGCCCGTGGGCCGTATGGCGTTGTAGCCCGCGCCCAGGCGCAGGTCGCGTTGCGACACCCGGGGCGCGTCCTTCAAGACGATGTTGATGGTGCCGGCCACGGCCTGCGCGCTGCGGTCTGCGGTGGCGCCGCGTGTGACCTCCACCCGCTCTACCTGGCTGGGGTTGAGCTGGTCAAACTGAAAACCCGGCGGCGCCGGGTCGCCGTTGATGAGGATCAGGGTGTAGCCCGAGCCCAGACCCCGCAGGCGCGGCGAGTTGCCCTGCATGCTGACGCCGGGCAGGCGCTTGAGCACATCGGCCACGCTGGTGTCGCCAAACTTGTCCAGCTCTTCGCGGCCATAGATTTGCTTGGCCACCGACGCACTGCGGCGCTGTTCGGTGTCGGACAGCGGACGGGCTCTGATTTCCACCCGGTCCATGCGGGTCCCGGCGGGCCTTGCCGCGGTGTCGCCCGGCATGCCAGGGGCATCTTGTGCGGTGGCCGTCAGCGCGGCGGACAAGAGGCTGGCGGCAATCAGTGGCTTCTTCAAAGGGCGGGCTCGGCAGAATGAGGAAGCCGGCACGATAGCGACACTGCCAAGGCACTGCCGCCTGCAGTGCGACGAAACGACGGAAGCGGGGCACGAACGGGCGGCGGGCTCTAGCTCGCGGCGTGAGGATCTACCGTTTTGGCGACCCCGCGGGCGTTGTCAATGCCGGCTGAGACGTGGAGGGCTACCGGTCCGGCCGGTCTTGTCTGGGCGGCCACAAGAAAGACGCCGGCTGCGTGCGCAGGCGCCGCCACAGAGCCGCGCCGATGCGCTGCCGGTCCTGCAGCCGCACGCCGCGTGAACGCAGCGCCACGTGGAAGGCCAGCGCGAAGCTGACGGTGAGGTTCAGCACGCCAGTGACTGCGATGCCGGCCACGCACCACCAGAACGCGCCGGTGGCCAGCACCGAGAGCCCCAAGGCACCCAGCGCCGCGCCCAACTGCCCGCTGGCCAGGGTGACGTGGCGAACGTCCAGCGGCAGGCCGACGAAACCCAGCAGCGCCGGCACCAGGCCCAGCATCAGGCCCAGCGAGATGTTGGCCGCCAGCCCCGAGACGTTGGCCCGCCACCAGTGCGACCAGCGCTGCGCGCGTGCATTGCCCAGCAGCGCCACGATGCGCGGGTTCCAGGCGATGGCGCTGTCCAGCCGGTGGAAGACGAACCAGTTCTCGGCCCATCCGGCCACCAGGCTGCTGGCGAAGAGCAGCACGCCGGTGAAGGCGGCGAACAGCGCGGTCGGGCCCAGCAGCGTGATGCTGTCCAGCACATAGCGCGCGTCCTTCTCGCCCACCAGCGGCGCGCCGAACAGCCACCAGGCCAGGCCCTGCGCCAGCAGCACAAGTGGAGCGCACAGCGCCAGGTTGCCGGCGATGCCGGCCGTCTGTGAACGGATGAGCTGCGCCACGCGGTCGACGAAGGTGTCCAGTTCGGCGTCGCTGGCGCTGCCGCTGCGCGGCAGCGAGGCGGCCATGGCCGGTGCGGTCATCGCGGGCTGCTTGGTGGCCACGGTCCAGTGCAGCAGCATCACGATGACGAAGCTGGTGGCGTAGTTCACCCCGGCCCACACACCGCCCCAGAAGGCCGACAGGCCGATGGCCGCGATGGCGAACTTCACGAAGGTGGTGCCGGCGATGACGGCGCCGCCGCCGGCGGCGCGTTTCAGCATGTCGCGGTACTGCTCGCGGCTGCGCGTGATGTAGTGCTCGCCGGTCTCGGCGCTGCGTTCGGCCACCCGCCGCGCCAGCAAGGAGTAGTTGCGCGCCAGCAGTGCACGGATGCCACGCTGTTCGCCCAGCACCCGCAACAGTTCCAGCGCCAGGCGCCGGCCTTCGGCCAGCGGCTCGGGCGCCAGCACGCAGTCCACCAGCTGTTCGATGCGCCGCGCACGGCCCTGCAACTGGTCGAGGTCGAAGACGATGTCGACCGAGACGCCGTACTGTTCCAGGTGCGGCAGCACGCTGGCCGCGGCCAGGCGGCAGGCTTCCAGCAGTGCGCGCAGATAGCCGGCGGCGCGCAGCGCCTGCGCCTGGCTGCCGGCCAGCATGGCCTCGCGCAGCGCGGTGGCTGCGCGCGTGAGCTGGCCGAAGGGATCGTCGGCCAACGCGAGCGCGTCCATGCGCTGGCGCAGCGCGGGCGCGTAACCCGCAGCGTGCACGGCGCTGACGAGGATGGTGATGGCGTCGAGCAGCACGCGCCGCGTGTCCTGCGCGGGCGGGCCCAGCAGTGTCACGGCGCGCCGCAGCGTCGGTGTGTCCAGCGCGGCCACCCAGACGGCGTCTTCCGGCTCGAACAGCAGGCGGAACAGCGCCGCCAGGTCGCGCGTCTCGGGTGTGCCGGGCAGCACCCGTTCGTGCAGGCGCGACAGCAGTTCGCTGGCGAAGGACACCCGGGCGCCGAAGCCGAGGTCAGCGTACAGCGAAGCAGCGTCGATCTCGGCCCAGAAGGCCTGCACGAGGCCGTGCACGCGGCCACGAAGCGCCTCGTTCTTGTCGATCTGGTTCAACAGATGGCGCAGCCGCAGCACCGGCAGCGGCGTGCGCGTCTCGTCAGTGGGCGCCGCGGCGCCGGATTCCCCGTCGGTGGCAGAAGTCGCTGCCGCGCGCGGCGCGTGGCGCAGCCACTCCGTCAGGCGCACCAGCCACAGATGGCGCTCGGCCGCTTCTGCCTTCGGGTCGGCAGCGTTGATCAGGGCAGTGAGGTCCCAGCTGCGCGCCATTCAGTGCAGAGCGCCCGGGTACGCCAGCGCGAACTCGGGCGCCGTGGCCTCAAAGGGGTAGGCGTGCTCAGTCATGCACAAGCAAGGTCCGCGCATGCTGAGGCGTGGCGTGTCGATGCGCATCCAGCGGATGCTCACCGTGCAGGCGATGGCATAGGGCCGCTGGGGCGCTTGCGCCTGTTCTTGCAGGTACTGCAGCTTGACCTCGCAGGTGAGTTCCGGCTTGCTCATGCGGGTCATTCTAGGTTTCACCCGACTGGGCTGCCGCGGCTCGAACCTGGAACGAAGCGATGCCGCACCGCTGCATCGCCCTGGCCGACACCTCGATGCCGCACCAGAACAAGATCTCCGCCCGCCGCTGCCGCCGGTCTCGCTGGAGCACGTGTTCCATCTCGATCCCAAGGCGGCTTCCTGGGCCCGGCGAGACCAGTTTTGGCGCCGGCACGAAAGTGACTCGTTCAATGCGCTGCTTTCCCGGGCAAACGTTCGACGCCGCACAGACCACGCTGCGGGCGGTTGCCGAGACTGCAGGCCTACGCTCTGGACTCGGCCATGCTCTCGAACCTGCCCTTCCTGCCATCCACCCTTGCGCGGCCGGGGTGCGCCCACGTGCGGGCGGCGGGTGCCGCGGGGCCAGGATTCCTGCGCGCCGCCCTGGCTGCAGGACTGATGCTGCTGGCAGCCTGCGGGGGCGGGGGCGGCGGTGGCGACAGCCCAGCTGTCTCAGCACCGGTCCTGTTGCCCATCACCATCTCTTCTGCACCCACCAGCCCGCCCTTGCGCGCAGGCGAATCGGCCACCTTGGACGTTGTCGCCATCAGCGCGCTTCCAGTGGTCTACCAGTGGAAGCGCAACGGCCTCGACATCACGGGCGCCACCGCGGCCAGCTACACCACGCCCCCATTGGTGCTGGCCGACAACGGTGTGCGCTTCACGGTGGCGATGGTCAATGCCAGCGGCGCCAGCCAGATGTCCGAGATCACGCTGACCGTGCTGGCGGCCGCCGCGCCGCCGGTGCTGGCGCCGCTGCTGCAGGTGGCCGTGGCGGCGCCCGGGCAGACCGTGCTGATCTCCACCACCGTCGGCGGCACCTTGCCCTACACGTACCAGTGGCTGCGCAACGGCCTGCCCATCGCCGGTGCGGCCGGCAGCAGCAGCAGCGCACAGGTCAGCTACCGCACGGCACCGCAGTCTGTGGCCGACCACGGCACGCGCTACGCGCTGTCGATCAACAACGCTGACGGCGCGGCGCAGTCCACCAGCACCACCCTGTCAATCGCCGCGCCGCCGCGCGTGGCCGCGGGAGGCGCCCACACGCTGGCGCGCTCTGCCGATGGAGGCAGCGTCTGGGCCTGGGGTGACAACAGCCGGGGCCAACTCGGCACGCCGGGCCTGGCATCGAGCGCACTGCCGCTGCGTGTGGCCGGCCTGCCGCGTGTAGACGCCATCGCCGCCGGCACCCACCATTCGCTGGCCCTGGGCGACGACGGCAGCGTCTGGGCATGGGGCGGCAACAGCCACGGCGCCTTGGGCGACGGCAGCCGCAACGACCGTGCCGCGCCACAGCGAGTGGCCGGCGTGAACGGTGCGGTGGCCATTGCCGCCGGCGACGGGCGTTCGTTCGCGCTGCGCGGTGATGGCAGCGTGCTCGGCTGGGGCGAGAACGCCGGTGGCGCCCTGGGCCTGGGTGCGCGGGCCGAGACACTGAGGCCTGAACTTGTCGGCAGTGGAAGCAACGGTTTCGGTGGCATCGTTGCTCTGGCCGCCGGGGTGCGGAACACGCTGGCGCTGCGCAGCGACGGCCAGGTCTTCGCCTTCGGCGAGGTGGCGGTGCCGCTGCCCGACGGCGCCACGGCGCAAACCCAGCCCGTGCTGTTGGCCGGGTTGAACGCCATCGCCGCCGTCGCGGCCGGCAACGGGCATGCGTTGGCGTTGGACATCACCGGCCGCATGTGGACATGGGGGCTGAACGGCAGCGGGCAGCTGGGTCAGGGCAGCGCCGCGCCAAGCGCCACGCCATCGCCGCTGGCGACAACGCAGGCGGGTGACACCATTCTGCCCATCCTTGCCATCGCCTTGGGCGACGGTTTCGCGCTGGCGCTGCCGCTGGCCGGCCCGCTGCTGGCCTGGGGTGCGGCCGACAGCGGACAGCTCGGCAGCGGCGCCTTGACGCCCCCGGTTCTGCGCCCCGGCGCGCTGGCGGCTTTGCCTGGCGCGCTCTCGTCCATCGCCGCGGGCCGTGGCCACTCGCTGGCGGTGCTGGCCGATGGCAGCGTGCACGCCTGGGGCACGAATTCGGCGGGGCAGTTGGGCATCGGTGTCGTCGACGCCCAGCGCTCGCTGCCAACGCCTGTGACGGGTCTGAACCTGAATGCCGCCACGGCGGCTGGGGGCTGAAGCAGGCGCGCACCGCGTTGAGCCGGTCCGCGCTGCCTACTGATCCTTCAAGTGCAGCGCGTCAGCGCGACATCGACGGCCGCAGCGCCATCGCCTCGCGCCAGCGGCGCAAGTTGGCATGCTGATCGCCGGGCTTGACGCGCACGACACGTGCGAAGTCCACCGCGACCACGGCGGTGATGTCGGCGATGCTGAAGCCGTCGCCGGCCACGGTGTCGCGGCCCACCAGGCGGGCGTCCAGGTCGTCGAAGAAGCGCTGCACGCGCGCCAGCCCGCGCTGCGCCAGCGCGGGGATCTGTTCGTAGTCCACCGGGCCCGGCAACGCGCGGTGGGCCATCGCCGGCGAGCCGTTGCGCAGCGCCTCGGCGATGGCCATCAGGCCTTCGAACTCGATGCGCCATTGCCAGCTCGCGATGTCGGCCTTCTCGGCCGGCGTGCGGCCCATCAGCGGCGGCGCGGCCCAGCGCGCTTCTGCGTAGGCCGCGATGGCCGCGTTGTCGGTGAGCAGCATGCCGTCTTCGAGGCGCAGGGCCGGCACGGTGCATTGCGGGTTGAGGGCGCGGTAGGCGCCGGCCAGCTGTTCGCCCTTGGCGAGATCGATGTTGACGGTCTCGTGCGCGACGCCCTTCTCGGCCAGCAGGATGCGTGCGCGGCGCGGGCTGGGCGCGGTGGCGCAGTCGTAGAGCGTGATCGTCATGGCTTGGCTCTCAGCGTTGAACGAGGGTGCGTGCGCGCTCGACGAACGCGGCCGTGGACGCGTCGTCCTTGAGTGCGTCCACCGCCCTGGCCGGCACGGCAATCCCGCGCTGGCAGGCCGGCCGCGCCTTCATGGCATTCAGCCAGCGCTGCAATTGCGGCAGGCCTTCGATGCTCACGCCAGACCACTTGTGCGTGCGCACCCAGCACCAATTGGCGATGTCGGCGATGGAGTAGTCATCGGCCAGCCATTCGCTCTCGCCCAGCCGGCGCTCGAGCACTTCAAAGAGCCGGCGCGATTCGTTCTGGTAGCGGTCGATTGCGGGCTGGATCTTCTCGGGGAAGTAGCGAAAGAAGACGTTGGCCTGTCCCATCATCGGGCCGATGCCGCCCATCTGAAACATCAGCCATTGCATGACGAGGGAGCGGCCCTTGGCATCCGGTGGCATCAGCCGGCCGGTCTTCTCGGCCAGGTAGACGAGGATCGCGCCCGACTCGAAGACCGCGAAGTCACCCGCCCCGCGGTCGACGATGGCCGGGATGCGGCCGTTGGGGTTGATGCGCAGGAAGGCCTCGGTCTTCTGCGCGCCGCTGCTGAGGTCGATGGCCTGCACGGTGTAGGGCAAGCCCAGTTCTTCCAGTGCCACCGAGACCTTGTGGCCGTTGGGTGTGGAGGAGGTGTAGAGGTCGATCATGTCGGCGCCCGACTCAGTCTTTCAACCGCCGGTGACGAACTGCAGCAAACGCATGACCTCGAACCAGTCGCGCGTCTCATAGCCGACCGTCGTGGCGTCAACCAGGCGCGCGCCAGGGTAGAAAGACTTGCGATAGGCGTCGCGCGCGTCCTTGCGCACGACCTCGACCTTGAAGCTCTCGGGCAGCTTGACCGTGCGGGCCAAGAGCGGTGCCGTCAGCGACTGCTGCACGCCGCTGCGGATGAGCTCGATCGATTCGGCCGGGTGCCGCGCCAGCGTGGCCGCGCCCATGCCGCGCGTCACGCCGACGGTGGTGATGCCGGTGTCGAAGGCCTGCACTTCGGCACACAGCGCCTCGTCACCCGAGACAAAGGCCACCGGCACGCCCTCGAGTGCTGCGGCGTAGGCGTGCAGCAGAAATTCGGTGGCCCAGACGCCGTTGACGCGGATGCCGAAGACGCCGGACGAGCTGAGCGTGTGCGCCAGCGGGTTGCCGCCCGAGGCGCCGCCCGAGTGCCAGCCCACAAAGAGCGCGGCGGCGAAGCTGCGGTCCAGGCCCTGCACCATGCTGTACGGATGGCCGCTCCAGCCGCGCAACAGGCGGGCTTGCCGTGGCAGCCGTTCGGCCAGCAGATTGCGGCCGGTCCAGTGCGCGTCCTTGACGAGGATCTCGGTGGCGCCGGCGGCCAGCGCGCCTTCGCAGGCGGCCACGACCTCGGCGGTCATGCGTTCTCGGAACTCGGCGTTGTCGGGCTTGCTGAGATCGGCTTCGGCCCAGTCGGTGATGCCGGTGATGCCTTCGATGTCGGCGCTGAGAAAGATCTTCATGGCGGGCAGGGCGCGGTGGATGGGCGGCCAGTGTAGGTCGCGGCCCGCCGCGGGCCGATCAGGTGATGACCGACTGCTGCGCGATGCCGGCGTCGACCAGCACATGCTGGCCGGTCATGCCGCTGCTGTCGTCGGCGGCCAGGAAGAGCGTGGGCCGCGCCACATGCCCGGGGTCGAGGCGGATCTTCAGGCACTGCGCGTCGAGGAAGGCCTGGTCGGCGGCCGGGTCTCGGTGCAGTGCAGACTGCCGCTCGGTGACGATGGCGCCCGGCACCAGCGCGTTGACGCGAATGTGCCGCGG
>JANPMR010000019.1:0-4201 GCA_031427055.1 Rubrivivax sp. | reverse complement strand
CGCGCTGGCCGAACTGCGGGGCGCCTGCGCCTTCTTCAAGGTTCTCGGCACCTATCCGGTCGACGTGCACTAGAGCCGCCAAATCAGATGTTCACCCAGCTCGGCGTTATCGGATGTGGATTGATGGGCGGCAGCTTTGCGCTGGCGCTCAAGCGCGCCGGCCTGGTCAAGCGCGTTGTCGGCTACAGCAAGTCGCCCTCGACCACTGAACGCGCCAAGAAGCTGGGCGTCATCGACGTCGCCGCCGAGTCGGCCTTGCTGGCGGTGTCGGGCTCTGACATCGTGCTGCTGGCGGTGCCGGTGGCCGCCACCGAGACCACGCTCAAGGCCATACGTCATCTGGTGGAGCCGGGCGTGCTGGTGATGGACGTGGGCAGCACCAAGCGCGACGTGGTCGATGCCGCGCGCCGTGTGCTGCGCGAGCGCATCGGATCCTTCGTGCCCGCGCACCCGATCACCGGCAAGGAAGTCTCGGGCATCGGCAATGCCGACGCCACGCTGTACAGCGGGCGCCAGGTCATCATCACGCCGCTGGCGCAGACCTCGCCCGAGATGGTGCAGAAGGCCACCGATGTCTGGTCGGCGATCGGCTCGCAGGTGCTCAAGATGTCGCCCGAGAACCATGACGCCGCCTTCGCGGCCGTCAGCCACCTGCCGCACCTGCTGGCCTTTGCCTACTTCAGCTCGGTGGTCAACCAGCCCGCCGGGCGCGACTTCCTTTCGCTGGCCGGCCCGGGCTTTCGCGATTTCACGCGAATCGCGGCCAGCAACCCCGAGACCTGGCGCGACATCCTGGTGGCGAACCGCGAAGAGCTGCTCAAGCAGTCGCTGCGCTTTCGCCAGGCGCTGGACGCGCTGGAGCACGTCATCCGCGAAGGCAATGCCGATGCGCTCGAAGGCCTGATCCGCTCGCCGGCCGAAGGCCGCGCCAACTGGCAGATGGGCGGCGCGCGCGCCGCGGGCAACACGCCGCCGCTGGTCAACGGCAAGCCCTGAGGCCGCCAAGTCCGCCAAGGCCAGCACGGCCGCACGCATGTACGACATCCCCCAACTCGACCTTCCGCCCCTGAACAGCGCCGCCGGCACGGTGCGGCTGCCCGGCTCCAAGAGCATCTCCAACCGCGTGCTGCTGCTGGCCGGCCTGGCACAGGGCACGACTGCCGTGCACGAGCTGCTCGACAGCGACGACACGCGGGTCATGCTCGACGCGCTTGCCGCATTGGGCTGCACCTTGCGACGTGAGGCCGGCGTGCTGCACGTCACCGGTCTGGGCGGACGACTCGCGGTGCGCGAGTGCAAGCTCTTCCTGGGCAACGCCGGCACCGCCATGCGCCCGCTGGCCGCCGCGCTGGCGGTGCTCGCAGCCACCCAGGGCGGCGAGTTCGAGCTCAGCGGCGTGCCGCGCATGCACGAGCGCCCGATCGGCGACCTGGTCGACGCGCTGCGGCCTCTGGGCTGCACCATCGACGACTTGGGCACGCCGGGCTATCCGCCGCTGCGCCTGCGCGGCGTGGCCGGCGGCCAGCTGGCCACGGCGCAGCCGATTCGCGTGCGCGGCGATGTGTCCAGCCAGTTCCTCACCGCGCTGCTGCTGGCGCTGCCGCTGGTGGCCGGCGAGCGCGACCTCGTCATCGAGGTCGACGGCGAGCTCATCTCCAAGCCCTACATCGAGATCACGCTCAATCTGCTGGCGCGCTTTGGCATCAATGTGCGGCGTGACGGCTGGCAGCGCTTCACCATCCCGCAAGGCGCGTGCTACGCCTCGCCCGGCGCCATCCACGTCGAAGGCGATGCGTCATCGGCGTCCTACTTCGTCGCCATGGGCGCCATCGCCGCCACGGCAGCTGCACCGCTGCGCATCGAGGGCGTGGGCAGCGACTCGATCCAGGGCGACATCCGCTTCGTCGAGGCGGCACAGGCCATGGGCGCCCAGGTACGCAGTGGCCCCCGGCTGGCTCGAAGTGCATCGCGGACGCTGGCCGCTGGCCGGCATCACGCTGGACTGCAATCACATCCCTGACGCCGCCATGACCCTGGCGGTGATGGCCTTGTATGCCGACTCGCCCACCCGGCTGACGGGCATCGCCAGCTGGCGAGTCAAGGAAACCGACCGCATCGCGGCCATGGCCGCCGAGTTGCGCAAGGTCGGTGCCGAGGTGACCGAGGGTGCCGACTACATCGAGGTGCGTGCTCCGCAAACCTGGCACGCGGCAACCATCCGCACCTACGACGACCACCGCATGGCGATGTGCCTGTCGCTGGCCGCCTTCAATCCCCTGGTGGGCGGCGCCAGCGCTTTGCGCATCCTCGATCCGCGCTGCGTGGCCAAGACCTTCCCCGATTACTTCGAGGCGCTGTTTTCGGTGGCCGGCGCAGCCGCGGTACCGGTGATCACCATCGACGGCCCCACGGCGTCCGGCAAGGGCACGCTGGCGGCCGGCGTGGCCGCCGCGCTGGGCTGGCACTTGCTCGACTCGGGCGCGCTGTACCGCGCGACCGGCCTGGCCGCGGCCTGGGACGGCGTGTCGCCCGACGACGAGGCTGCAGTAGCGCCCCTGGCCGCGGCGCTCGATCTGCGATTCGGCCACGGCGCTGACGCCGGGCGTACCTGGCTGCGCGGGCGCGAGGTCAGCGATGAGTTGCGGCTCGAGTCGACCGGCCTGCTGGCCTCACGCGTGTCGGCGCTGCCGGCCGTGCGACGCGCCCTGCACGACCTGCAATTGTCGTTTTGCCGCCTGCCCGGCCTGGTGGCCGACGGGCGCGACATGGGCACCGTGGTGTTCCCTCAGGCGACGCTCAAGGTGTACCTCACGGCAAGCGCCGCCGAGCGCGCCGACAGGCGTCATAAGCAGTTGATTTCAAAAGGAATTTCCTCTAATATCGACAGTCTTCGCGCCGACTTGGAGGCGCGCGACGCACGGGACACCACCCGCAGCGTCGCGCCCTTGAAGCCAGCGCAAGACGCGCTGTTTCTTGACAACTCGCATCTGGGCATCGAGCAATCGGTGCAGCAGGTGCTGATCTGGCAGCAACAGCGCGGGCCACTCAAAGCGCCGCCGCAGTAGGTTTTTGAACAGGCGCGGCGCCCCACGCGGCAATCTTTGCAGTACCGAGTCCCGGCACGCCACCCCACAGTGGCCGTCAGGCCCAGAGCGTCATCGCTCCGGCGCGCCGGGTGTTTCAACATCAACCCGCGGCATCCGCCGCAAGCAAGCCCGGCTCTGCACAACTCCTCCGGGCCACCAGGAAAACCATGTCTGTCACAACAACCGTCACCGCCACCGGTGGCATGTCCATGTTCGCGGCTCTGTTTGAAGAGTCGCTCAAGTCAAACGACATGCGCGTCGGCGAGGTCATCTCCGCCGAAGTCGTACGCATCGAGTTCAACCACGTCGTCGTCAACGCGGGCCTCAAGAGCGAGAGCTACGTTGCGATCGAAGAATTCAAGAACGACCAGGGCGAACTCGAAGTCCAGGTCGGCGACTTCGTCTCGGTGGCCATTGATGCCGTAGAAAACGGCTATGGCGACACCATCCTGAGCCGCGACAAGGCCAAGCGCCTGGCGTCCTGGATGAGCCTCGAGAACGCGCTGGAGAGCGGCGAGTTCGTGACCGGCACGGTCAGCGGCAAGGTCAAGGGCGGTCTCACGGTGCTGGTCAACGGCATCCGCGCCTTCCTGCCCGGCAGCCTGCTCGACACGCGTCCGGTGAAGGACATGACGCCCTACGAGGGTAAGACCCTCGAGTTCAAGGTCATCAAGCTCGACCGCAAGCGCAACAACGTGGTGCTGAGCCGTCGCGCGGTGGTCGAGGCCTCGATGGGCGAAGAGCGCGCCAAGCTGCTCGAGACGCTGAGCGAAGGCGCCATCGTCCACGGCGTGGTCAAGAACATCACCGAGTACGGCGCCTTCGTGGATCTGGGCGGCATCGACGGCCTGCTGCACATCACCGACATGGCCTGGCGTCGCGTGCGTCACCCCAGCGAAGTGGTCACCGTGGGCCAGGAACTCACCGCCAAGGTGCTCAAGTTTGACGCCGAGAAAAATCGCGTCAGCCTGGGCCTCAAGCAGCTCGGCGACGACCCGTGGCACGGCGTCAGCCGCCGCTACCCGAACGGCACGCGCCTGTTCGGCAAGATCACCAACATCGCCGACTACGGCGCCTTCGTCGAGATCGAGCCGGGCATCGAAGGCCTGGTGCAC
>JANPMR010000018.1:0-10251 GCA_031427055.1 Rubrivivax sp. | reverse complement strand
GTCGTGCAGCGCCTCGCGCAGCACGGGCTCGCCCTCGCCGTAAGGCTTGCCCAGCACGCGCTTGGCGCCGGGTTCGTGCCAGGCGGCGTCAAAGCGGCCAGCGGCTTCACCGGCGGGGATGGTGCCCGACATCAGCGCGGCCACGGGCACGCGCCAGCCCGTGAGCACACGCGCAAAGGCGGTGACGTCGGCCTGGGTGTAGCCGCCCCAGCCACCATAGTCGCGGCCACCACCGCTAACGCCCAAAGTGTGCAGCTCAAGGACTTCGCGCGCCAGGTTTTCGTTGAGGCCGGTGAGGCGCGGCGCGGGTTCGCCCTCGGCGCGCGGCCGGCGCGCCAGCCGGCGCACCACCTGCGAATCAGCGCCCGCCGAGTTGTCGTTGTCCAGATAGCGCAGCATGCCGGCGTGGCCGACTGCCGCCTTGAGCAGGGCCTCGAACGAGCCGCCGATGTGCGGCCGAATGGCCTCGCGCTCGAAGGCGCCGACGATGCCGCGCGTGCTGGCCTTGGCCATCGAGACCGTGAAGTGATTGGCCCAGAACAGCGCCAGCCGCTCGTTGAAGGGCCGCGTGCTGAGCGCGGCCGTGCTCAGGCGGGCCCGCACATCGGCTTGCACGATGGCCCTGAAGTTTTCGACGAAGACCTGCTCGGTCGCCGGCGTCGATGCCGCCGCGGCCGGCGGCGCCGCGCTGCGCTGCTGCTGCTGGAAGGCGACGTAGCGCTTGAGCCCTTCAGCGCCGCTGGCCAGCGCGTTGCCGCGCTGCGGCTCTGCCGCGCCGATCTGCGCCAGCAACCAGCCCGTGGCGTCGCCGCCGACGGCTGCCAGCGTGGGCTCGCCCAGGCCGAAGCGATGGGCCGCGATCGCCGCGGCGATCGGTGAGTTCTGGGGTGCTGTCATGGCCGCAGTGTCGCCCAGCCGCCCGTCACGCGGCATGGCTGCCGCGTGAAGAAACGTTTACTTGGCGAGCAGGCGGTTGACCGTGTCGATGTCGGTCGGCACCAGTTGGCCCGAGGCCTGGCGCAGGCGCAGGGTGCCCACCAGCACGTCGTACCGCGCCTTGGCCAGGTCGCGCTGCGTGCTGAAGAGCTGGGTCTGCGCGTTGAGCACGTCGAGGTTGACGCGAACGCCCACCTTGTAGCCCAGCTGCGTGGCCTCGAGCGCCAGCTTGGTGGACGACTCGGCGGCCTCCAGCGCCTTGACCTGCGCCAGCCCCGACTGCACGCCGAAGTAGGCCACCCGCGTGCCCTGCGCCACGGCGCGACGCGCGGCCTCGAGGTCGTTGCGCGCCTTGTCTTCGAGCGCCAGCGTCTCCTTGATGCGGTTCTGCGTCGCACCCCCCGTGTACAGCGGCCAGTTGAGCTGCACGCCCAGACTGGCCGAGGTGGCACTGCCGGTGCTGCGGTTGAGCGCCGGCAGCGTGCCGCGCGAGTCGGACGCGCCCAGCGAGGCCACGGCGTCCACGGTCGGCATCTCGGCGGCACGCGCCTTGGCGGTTTCGAGCACCGCCACGTCCATGCCCACGCGGGCGCGGCGAATCGTGGGGTGCTGCTGATCGGCCACCGTGACCCACTCTTCGGGGTTGGCCGGCGTCACCGGCGGCACCACCAGCGGCACCGCCAGCGGCCTGGGTTGCAGGTTGGTGCGGCCGACCAGCGTCTCCAGCGCGATGCGCTTGGTGCGCAAGTCGTTCTCGGCGGCCAGCTCTTGCGCCACGCCGAGGTCGAACTTGGCCTGCGCCTCGCGGGTGTCGGTGATGGTCGCCGTGCCGACTTCGAAGTTGCGTTTGGCCGAGGCCAGTTGCTCGGCCGTGCCGGCCTTGGCCGCGCGCGTTGAGGCCAGCGCGTCCTGCGCCGTCAGCACGTCGAAGTAGGCCTGTGACATGCGGATGATCAGGTCTTGCTCGGCGGCGTCGAGCTCGGCCTGCGCCGACACCAGGCCCTTGCGCGCCTGCTCGATCGTCACGCCGTTGGCACGGTTGAACAGCGGGTAGCGGCCGTTGAGGCCGGCGCTGAGGGTGTGGGTGCTCTTGGCCGAGATGCCGGGCGGATCGGTCTGCGCGGTGCTGGCGCCGGCCGTGGCCGCCACCGTGGGCCGGGCCAGCGCGTCGCTCTGCGCGGCGCGGAACTCGGCCGATGCAGCGCTCGACCTGGCCGCCAGGTAGGTGGCGTCGAAAGCACGCGCCGCGTCGTAAAGCTCTTGCAGGCTTTGCGCGCCGGCCAGACCCGGCAAAGTGGCCAGCAGCATTGAGGCCAGCGCAGTGAGGGCCAGGCGCGGCCGGCGAAGTGAAGAGGAGAGCATGCGAAGTTCCTTGGGGTGATCAATGACGCCGGGCGACACCACCGACAGCCGCCGCGGCGGTGTCGCTGTCGGTGTCGCTGTGGGTGTCGTAAAGGCCAGCGCGGTTATAGCCGGACAGACCGTGCCGGCGCACGCGCCATGCGACGACCTGCGCGCTGCGGGCGCTGTGGTGCCGGTTGGCGCCGACAGACGGCAGGCCATTCGGGAGCAGGGCTTGCAACAAACGGGGCTCAGGCATCTCGCGGCCGTCAGAACTTGAAGCGCGTCGGCTCGGCGAAGCCCTCGAGCCGGGGCGCCACGGTGTCGAACAGGTCGACCTCAGACCAGGCGGCGTCGCCGACACGCGTGTACAAGCGCGCCCGCATCACCGGCTCGTCGCCCACCACGGCCGCCAGCCGGCCGCCGGGCTTGAGCTGCTGCAGCAGCGCGCGCGGCACCTCGGGCACCGAGCCCGAGAGCAGGATGACGTCGAACGGCGCCTCGGCCGGCAGGCCCAGCGCGCCAGTCGCCGCGCTCACGTCCACGACCGTGGCGTTGAGGATGCCGTTGCGGTGCAGGCTGTCGCGCGCCGTGCGGGCCAGCGTGGGCCGGCACTCCAGGCTGAAGACCTGCTGCGCGCGGTGCGCCAGCAGCGCGGCCATGAAGCCCGAGCCGGTGCCGACCTCGAGCACCTTTTCGTGGCGCTGCACCTGCAGCTCTTGCAGCAAACGGGCCTCGACCTTGGGCTCCAACATGCAGGGGCCGAAGGCATCGCCGGCCAGCAGCGGCACCTGGGTGTCGACGAAGGCCAGCGCGCGCATCGCACCGGGCACGAAGTCTTCGCGCCGCACGGTGGCCAGCAGCGACAGCACGGCGCCATCGAGCACTTCCCAGGGGCGGATCTGCTGCTCGATCATGTTGAAGCGGGCGATCTCGGTGTTCATGGAGGTCGGGCCTGGAGAGGCGTTGGTTTACAGACGATTTTAGGCTGCGGCCTTGGTCGCAGCCGGCGCCCGCCTGAAGCCTCGCCGCGCCCAGGCGCCAAGGTCGTCGAGCCAGCAGTAGATCACCGGCACCACCACCAGCGTGAGCAGCGACGAGGTGATGACGCCGCCGATCACCGCTTGCCCCATCGGCGAGCGCTGCTCCGAGCCTTCGGTCAGCGCAAAGGCCAGCGGCACCATGCCAAAGACCATCGCCAGCGTCGTCATCAGGATCGGCCGCAGGCGCACGCGGGCGGCTTCGAGCAGCGCGGCCGAGCGCTCCATGCCCTGCTCGCGGGCGCGGATCGCGAAGTCGATCAGCAGAATGGCGTTCTTGGTCACCAGGCCCATCAGCATGACGATGCCGATGACCGAGAACATGTTCAGCGTGGAGCGGAAGGCGAGCAGCGCCAGCACGACGCCGATCAGCGTCAGCGGCAGGCTGCTCATCAGCGCCAGCGGCTGCAGGAAGCTCTTGAACTGGCTGGCCAGGATCATGTAGATGAAGACCACCGCCAAGGCCAGCGCGCCCACCGCGTACTCGAAGGACTCGGTCATGTTCTTGGTGCTGCCGCCGAAGGTGTAGCGATAGCCCGGCGGCCAGGCGATGCTGTCGAGCACGGCGCGAATGTCCGCAGTGACCTCGCCCGTGCTGCGCCCCAGCGGATTGGCGTCGATGTTGATCTCGCGGTTGAGGTCACGGCGGTTGATCTGGTTGGGGCCGGTGGCGGGCCGCACGTCGGCCACCTGCGACAGGCGCACCACGCGCGCACTGCCGTCGGCGTTGCTGCCCACCACCAGCGGCAGATGCGTGAGGTCGGCGGCCGAATCGCGCGCCTCGGGCGCCAGGCGCAGTCGCACGTCGTAGTTCTCGCCGTCGGCGGCGCGCCAGTTGCCCACCGAGATGCCGGCCACCAGCACGCGCAGCGTGTTCGCCAGCGTGCTGACGTTCAGCCCCAGGTCGGCCGCCGCGTCACGCTTGACGTCGATCGCCAGCGTGGGCTTGTCGGGCTTGAGCGTGCTGTCGACGTCGACCAGGCCGGGGATCTCGCGCAGGCGCGGCAGGATCTGGCGCGACAGCCGTTCCAGCTCAACCAGGTCGGTGCCCTGCACCGAGAACGCAATGCTCTTGCTGCCGCCGAGGTCGGTGACGCCGATGTTGGTGACCGTGATGCCGGGGATGCGGGCCAGCCGCTCGCGCATGGGTGCGGCCATGTCGGCCACGCTGCGCTGGCGGTCTTTGCGATCCTGCAGGCGCACGTAGATCGAGCCGTAGATCTTGCCCAGCGAGAAGCCGGCGTTGATGGTGGTGACGGTGTGCCGCACCTCGGGCAGCTCGCGCAGCGCGGCGTCGATCTGCTTCGCGCGCATCTCGGTGACCTCGAGCGACGAGCCCACCGGCGTGTAGAAGTTGATCTGCGTCTCGGAGAAGTCGGCCTTGGGCACGAACTCCTTGCCCACGCTGCCCAGCAGCACCAGCGCCACGGCAAAGGTGGCCGTGGCGATCAGCACCGTCTTGACCTGGTGCACCAGCGACCAGGCCAGGATGGCCTGGTAGACCCGCGACAGCCCCATCGTCAGGCGGTCAAACAGCGCCGTCACACGGCCCAGCGTGCGGTCGTACAGCGTCTCGCGCCGGTCCCCCAGGTGCGAGCCGTGCTGCGCGCTGGGGTCGTGCCAGATGCTGCTCAGCATGGGATCGAGCGTGAAGCTCACGAACATGCTGATCAGCACCGCAGCGACGATGGTGATGCCGAACTCGTGGAAGAACTTGCCCACGATGCCGCCCATGAAACCGATGGGCAGGAAGACGGCCACGATGCTCAAGGTGGTGGCCAGCACGGCCAGGCCGATCTCTTCGGTGCCGGCCAGCGCGGCGTCGTGCGCGCTCTTGCCCATCTGGATGTGGCGCACGATGTTCTCGCGCACGACGATGGCGTCGTCGATCAGCAGGCCCACGCACAGGCTCAGCGCCATCAGCGTGATGGTGTTGATGGTGAAGCCGAACAGGTGCATGAACAAGAAAGTGCCGATGAGCGAGATCGGCAGCGTCAGCCCGGTGATCACGGTGCTGCGCCACGAGTTGAGAAACAGGAAGACGATCAGTATCGTGAGCGCCGCGCCCTCGAGCAGCGTGCGCTGCACGTTGGCCACGCTGACGCGGATGCTGCGCGAGTTGTCGCGGTTGACTTCGGTGCGGATGTGCGCCGGCGTCACGGCCTTGGACTGCGCCAGCGCGCGCTGCAGGCCATCGACCACCGCGATGGTGTTCTCGCCCTGGCTTTTCTGCACGCTGAGCAGCACCGTGCGCTGGCCGTTGTAGAGCGCCAGGCTCTCCAGCTCCTGCGGGCCGTCGACGACGTCGGCCACCTGCCAGAGCTTGACCACCGTCGCGTTGGCCTTGCGCGCCACCACGATGTCGCGAAAGTCGCGTGGCGACTTCAGGCGGGCGTTGATCTGCACCACCTGCTCTTGTTCGCGCGAGCGGATGGCGCCCAGCGGCAGCTCCTGGTTCTCGCTGCGCAGCGCCGCGGCCACCTGCTCGGTCGAGACGCCAGCGGCTTCGAGTGCCGCCGGCCGCAGGAAGACCTGGATCTGCCGCTCGACGCCGCCGATCACGGTCACCGCGCCCACGCCGCGCACGTTCTCGAGTTTCTTCTGCAGCACCTGGGTGGCCCAGGTGGTCAGCTCTTGCGGGCTCGCCTTGGCGGCAGCACCCTCGGCGGCCAGCACCGCGACGTTGAAGATCGGCTGCGCCGCGGGGTCGAAGCGCGAGATGCGCGGCTCTTTCACCTCGTCGCGCAGCAGCGGGCGGATCAGCGCCACCTTCTCGCGCACGTCATCGGCGGCCTTGCGGCCGTCGATATCGAGGTTGAACTCGATGATCACCACCGACACGCCCTCGTAGGAGCGCGAGCTCAACGCGCTGATCCCGGCGATGGTGTTGACCGCTTCTTCGACCTTCTTGGTGACCTCGGCTTCGACGATCTCGGGGCTCGCGCCCGGGTAGTCGAGCATCACGACGACGGTGGGGAAGTCGACGTTCGGGAAGTGATCCAGCGACAGCCGCTGGTAGCTGAACAGGCCCAGCACCACGAAGGCCAGCATGACCATCACGGCCATCACCGGGTTGGCGATCGAGACGCGGGTGAACCACATGGGCGGGTCAGCGCGCGGCGGCCGGCAAGGCGCTGGACGCTGCGAACGCCGCCGCCGGCTGCACGGTGGCCTGCGCCGTGCCCAAGGACACGCGGGTGCCGTCGCGCAGCGTGCCCACGGTGCCGCGCAACACGACGTCGCCCGGGCTCAGGCCTGACAGGATCTCGACCGCACTCTCAAGCCGGCCATCGACCATGACCTCGCCGCGCGCGCTGGTGCGCACGGCGCGCTGCACGATCTTGCCCGCCACCACTGTGGCCACATAGGGGCTGGCCTGCTCGACGCGCAAGGCCGAGACCGGCACCACCAGCGCAGAGCGGCGCTGCAGCTCGATGGTGGCGCGCGCGAACAGGCCCTGGCGCAGCCCGGCCGCTGCCGCGCCGGGTGCGAGTTCGATGTAGGCCATCACCGAGCGCGTGCCGGCCTGCGCCGCGGGGTTGATGCGCACCACGCGCGCCGCCATCGCATCGGCCAGGCCGTCGACCTGCACGCGCGCGGCCTGGCCCACGCGCAGGCCGAGCACGTCTTCGGGCGCCACCGCCGCCTCGAGCTCGATGCGCGAGAGGTCGACGATCTCGACGATGCGGCCATCGACACCCACACGCTCGCCCGGCTGGGCCAGGCGCTGCGACACCAGGCCGGCGATGGGCGCGCGGACCTCGCTGTCCTGCACCGCCTTGCGTGCGATCTCGGCCGCGGCCCGCGCGGCCTGCAAGGAAGCCGCGGCGCCGGCCGCGCTGCTCTCGGCCGTGTCGAGCGCGTTGCGCGAGATGAATCCCTGTGCCACGAGCGCCTTGTTGTTGGCCAGCGTGCGCTGGGCGATGTCGAGCTGCGATTGCGCCGCCTGCGCCTGGTCTTCTGCCTGGCGCAGCCGCCACTTGAATTCGGTGGCGTCCAGACGGCCGATCAGCTGGCCGGCGGTCACGCGGTCGCCTTCGCGCACCGTCAGCTCGGTCAGCTCGGCGGCCACCTTGGCCTTGACGAGCGCGCTGCTGGCGGCCTTCAGTCCGCCCGAGACCTGCAACAGCGTGGCCAGCTCGGCCTGCTCGGCACGGGCGACGTCGCCTGCGGCCAGCTCGATCGCCTGCGACGCCGACGATGCGGCCGGCCCGGCGCCGCCCAAGACCGCGGTCTTGGGCGCCCAAGGGCGCCGCACCAGCGCCAAGGCCGCCGCCACGATCAAGAGCAGCCCCACGGCCAACATCCAGCGCGTGCGTCGGGTCATCAAGGCGCCAACTCGTTGCGAACTTCAAGCCCGCGAAGCATCAAGTCGAGGTGGATCTTGAGCCTGTTGAGCGGGTCGACTTCCTGGCCACCGCGCACCGGGCAGGCGCCGAAAGAGTGGCGCTCGAGCGCCATGAAGATCAGCGGCGCGATGAGGGCGTGGGCCACGTCGTGCAGCGGCATCGGCCGAAACTCGCCGCGGTCGATGCCGCGCTGCACGGCGCTGCAAAACAGCAGGTCGGCCGGGATCATCACCTCGTCGGCATAGAACTGCGCCAGCTCCGGAAAATTGCGCACCTCGGACAACACCACCTTGTGGATGCCGGCCGCTGGCGTGCTGCCGAAACGATCCCACCAGACATGGATCAGGTCGTGCAGCAGCTCGGAACTGCTGCCCTGGTAGCCATCGACCATCCCCTGCCCTTCGGCAATCAGGCTCGACAGGTTCTGCCGCACCACGGCCTTGAACAGCTCTTCCTTGCTCGGGTAATACAGGTACAGCGTGCCCTTGGAGACACCGGCGCGCTGCGCCACTTCTTCGGCGCGCGACGCGGCAAAGCCCTTCTCGACGAAGAGCGCCAGCGCCGCGTCCAGCAACTCCTGCGGACGGGCTTGCTTGCGACGTTGACGCACGCCGGCTTCGGGTGGTTTGGGAGCTGGCTTCAAGTTAATGACTAACTGGTCAGTAATGTTAGTCCGAGCGGCGCCTACGGTCAACACTCATTGGGCCTGTCGTCGGAACCGACATCGCCCACCGTCGGCTTGCCGTGGGTCCGGGTGGCGGGTATCGCAATGCCGGTCAGGCGAATTGCAGCTCGATCTTGCCCGCGCGGCGGCGCGCCGGGCCTACGACGATCTTGACGTCGTGACCGAGGCGGGTGACCAGTTCCAGCAACTTGGCTTCGCTGACGCCGCGGAACTGCCCGCGGGTGATGCGGGAGACCTTGGACTGGTCGATACCCAGCAGCTCGGCCGCGCCCTGTTGGGTTAGCCGGCGTGCCTTGATCGCCCTGGCGATCTCGGCCGCGAGTTGGGACTTGCGCTGCATTTCGGCGGCGTCTGCATAGCCCAGGTCGGCGTAGACATTGGTGCTGCCTACTTCGATCGTGATCTCGGTACTGCGGGTCATCAACGTGCTCCTTGTTTGGCCTGCCCGGCCTCGAAGTCCTGCTTCGCAGCCTTGAGCCTGGTGTGGACGAGATCCATATCTTCCTTCGGCGTCTTGACGCCACTCTTGGACTTCTTCTGGAAGCAGTGCAAGACGTAGACCCAACCGGCGAACTTGGCACCTATGCAGCAATCAAGGCTGCGCCTTCACCGCACAAGCCGGTCATCAAATGGGTAGCGCGCTACCGACATGATGTGGCAGCGTGCCGCCTGCGGATGCGCCGGGTTGAACAGCACATTGAATGTGCGGCCCACCACGACCGACGGCACACGCAGCAAGAGCGAGGTGCCGGCGGCCAGCCACTGATCCCCCAGGCGACGCGACTGCGAAAGTTCAAGCAGCCCACCGGGCTGCGCAACGCCGCCAACCGGCAGTTGTGCGTCGATGACCGCGACATCGTCGGGCACCTCGATCTCCAGCAACTGGTAGTCACGCGGCAGTTCACCAGGATGCGAAGCCTCGATGTGGACCAGCGCCTCCAGCAAGGCTGCGGCTGCACTCTGCGCCAGATAGACAACTGCCCGCCCGCGGTGGTGCCAGCGCCCGCTGTGCAGCAGCGCGCCATTGCCAGAGAGATCAGCGTAGTTGCTGATCCGCCAGAGGATCACGCGAAGTAGCCCTGATCGATCTCATGCAGCCAGGCCTGCACGGCATCGAAGCCCAGCGAGTCCGCGCCAAAGTCCATCGGGGTGGCACCGTCCAGCCGCACCTTGGGGCTGTGCAGCCAATCGTGCGCGCGTTGGGTGTCATGAAAAACCAGGTTGGCCAGCATCTGCAAGCGCACCAGCCGATACAGGCCATCGAACTCGGCGCTGGTCAGCGTGCCGGCTGACTTGCGGCGTATCCAGGTCCGGCGCGGAACCACACGGTACACGTCGGCCGCGGTCAGCAACGGCTTGGCGGAGGGCGCATCGGTCGTCAGCGCACGCAGCAGGCGCGCACCCAGGCCCTGCCGATCCGCGCGCGCCAGCGCCAGCGCATCCGCGGCGCCCGTGAGCCCGAGCATGCCGCCCAGGCTACCAAGCAAGCGGTCGTCAAGGGTGAGATCCATAGCGTGCTCCTGCCGTCGACACGCCCAGAGTTGTAGCCGGGATTCTGTCAAACATGCGCCAAATTTGCATTCATTGTGCGCCAAGTGGCGCACCCCCGAGTCGCACCGCCGGCCTCGGCGCTTATCATCCGCCGCCTTCGCCCATCCCACCCCCTGGAGCCCCTGCCTTGGACCTGACCCTCTTGCTAAAGGCCGCCGTCATGGGCGTGGTCGAAGGCCTCACGGAATTTCTGCCGATCTCGTCCACTGGGCACCTGATCCTGGCCGGTTCGCTGCTGGGCTTTACCGGCGAAGCGGCCAAGGTCTTCGACATCGCGATCCAGACCGGCGCCATGTTTGCCGTGATCTGGGAGTACCGCCAGCGCCTGTGGCGCACGGTGGCCGGCGTG
>JANPMR010000017.1:0-8048 GCA_031427055.1 Rubrivivax sp. | reverse complement strand
TGCCGTTGGTCGGGGCGCCGGCTGCGGTGGGTTTGCGAGCGCCGCCCGCGAAAGGGCAGGCCGCGGCGATGGGGTCGTCCATCTTGGCAAGGGGCTGGGTCGTCGAGGGCGTTGAAACGGGCTGGTTCATCAAGGGCTCCTAGCCTGGGGTTAATACGGAACCGCTGACTGTAGGAAGCAGGCCGCCGCCGGTCAATGCAATTTGCTCTAAGGGAGGGATAGCCTGTGCGCCCGTGGCGGCCGGCAGTGGCTGGCCGCAGCAGGCCGTGCTGGCCTGGGGCCTCAGCCCGTCACCCGCTTCACCCCTGGCAATGCACAGGCGTAGATGCAGTTGCGCAGCGCCGCAATGGCCTCGTAGCGCGGGAAACTGCGCCGCCACGCCAGCACCACGCGCCGCGTGGGCACCGGGGCACTGAACTGCACATAGCGGATGTGCGGCTGCTTCTCGGCCGGCACGCTGAGCTGGGGCACCACCGTGACGCCCATGCCCGAGGCCACCATGTACTTGATGGTCTCCAGCGAGCTGCCCTCAAAGCTCTTGCGCATGCCTTCGGCGTTACTGGCAAAGCGCGCGTACTCGGGGCAGACCTCGAGCACGTGATCGCGGAAGCAGTGGCCGGTGCCCAGCAGCAGCAGGGTCTCGCTCTTGAGCTCCTCGGCCGTGATGCTCTTGCGCTTGGCCAGCGGGTGCGACTTCGGCAACGCGACCACGAAGGGCTCGTCGTACAGCGGCGCCACCGCCAGCCCGGTGTCGGGGAAGGGCTCGGCCAGGATGGCGCAGTCGAGCTCGCCCAGGCGCAGCATCTCGAGCAGCTTGACGGTGAAGTTCTCCTGCAGCATCAAGGGCATCTGCGGCACGCGCTCGATGGCCTGGCGCACCAGGTCGGGCAGCAGGTAGGGGCCGATGGTGTAGATGACACCCATGCGCAGCGGGCCGCTCACCGGGTCCTTGCCCAGCTTGGCGATTTCGCGGATCACGGCCGCCTGCTCGAGCACCTGCTGCGCCTGGCGCACGATCTGCTCGCCCAGCGGCGTGATGCTGACCTCGCTGGCGCCGCGCTCGAAGAGCTTGACGTCGAGTTCGTTCTCGAGCTTCTTGATCGCCACGCTGAGCGTGGGCTGGCTGACGAAGCAGGCCTCGGCGGCGCGGCCGAAATGGCGCTCACGCGCCACGGCGACGATGTATTTGAGTTCGGTGAGGGTCATGTTGCGATGGTGAAGACGGCCGGACAGCGTCGCAGTGGCCTCGCCGTGTCCTCGCTGGCTGCCTAGGAGCGTGGGCGGCAGAAGGTCGGCGGCTGCAACGCGCGAGAAACCGGCACCGCCGGGTATCACCTCCTGCGCCCAGGGGGCAGGCCCTGGGCTTGTCGGTGCTCCCCAGCGGTACTCGGTTTTCGCACGTTTCGCTTCGACGCCTTCTGCCGCCCGCGCTCCTAGCTGGCGTTCAGCGCGGCCCGCGTGACGGCCCGCCGCTGCGGCGTGGGCCGTTGCCTGGGCCGTCGCGTGGGCCGTCACGGCGGGGGCCGTCCGCTCGCCACTCTTGCCGCGGCGCCTGGGGCGCAGCGCGCGGGGGCGGCGGGCGATCACCCTGCTCTTTGCGGGCCAGCTCGAGCTGCGCGTCAAGCGTGTTCTCGGCCACACGCTTGAGGACACAGAAGTTGGCGCGTGTGAGCGTGCTGCTTTCCCAGGCGCGCAGCAGCGCACCGCGCTCGCGGCGGGCTTCGAGCTCGGCGGCGCTGTACACGACGGCGGGCGCTGTGGCGGCCGGTGCCGCCGTGGCCATCGCGACGGGTGCGGCCAGCGATGCGTCGCCGGACGGTGGCGGCGCGGCCATGGGCGCCCGCGGGGGGCGTGGATCGCGGCGCGCGCGAGGGTCGCGTGCGTCACGTCCGTCGCGCCCTTCATGTCCTTCAGGCCCCTGCGGCGCGGACTGAGGATCGCGCGGCGGGCGCGGGTCTTGCTGGCGCGGCGGGCCATCGCGGCGCGGTGCAGCATCCTGGCGCGGAGGGCGCGGTGCGCGCGGCGGCCTTGGGGGACTTGGGGGCCGCGGGGTTTGCGTGTCCGGTGTGGCGCTGCCATCGGCCGCGGCTGCCTGCGGCTGCGGCGCGCCTTGAGCCGATTGCGCGCGGCGCGCTTCAGCGGCGGCCTGGCGCTGCGCGTCGCGTTCGGTGGCGCGGCGGGCCTCGACGATGACGCGGCGCCGTTCGAGCTCGGCAGTGGCGGCGACGCGGTGCTCTTCGGCCACCTCGCCGGCGGGCGCGCCGTCGAGGTCAAGGCGTTGCGGCATCTGCGCCAGCGCGCGGATGTAGGCGGTGCTGGTGGTGGCGCGGTGCAGGAAGATCGACAAGGATTTCTTGTTGAACACGCCGGGCGCGCGCTGCTGGATGTCGGCCTGGATGCGCAGCTTGATGGGCAGCGCACGGCCGGCGCCGAACAGGGCCGGAAACAGATCGGCCAGTCGATCGGCACAGACTGCGGGCGACATGTCGGGCGGCCCGGCCGGGGCGGTGCTGGCCGGCGTGGCGTCGACTGCCGCGGTATCGGCCGCATGGGCGATATCGGCCGCATCGCTCACATCAGCCGCATCGGGTGCCTCGGGTGCAGCGAGTGCATCAGGTGCAGCGTCCGCCGCCACGGTCACGGCGGTGGGCTCGGCATCGTTTGGCGGCGTGGGTGCCGGCGCGTCTGTCGACTCGATTGCGGCGGCAAGGTTTGCCGGTGCGTCAGCGGCCTCGGCGGGCGGCGTGAGTTCGGGAGTGGGGGTGTCTGGAATCATCGAAGAGAGTCGGGCTGAGTTCAGTCTGCGCAGCGCAGCCGGCGATTGTCGTCGCGCAGCCGCCTGCGAGTCACGCCTGTTAACCTGATCGCATGAAGATTGCCGTCATCGGCGGCGGATTGGCCGGGTTGGCGGCGGCCTGGCTGCTGTCAAAGCGCCACACTGTCACGCTGTTCGAGCGCCACGCGCAACCCGGTTTCATCGCCAGCTCGGTGGCCGTGCCCGCTGGCGCAGGCACCGTGCGGGTGGACGTGCCGCTGCGCGTGTTCTACCGCGGCTACTACCCGACACTGACGCGCCTGTACGACGCGCTGGGCGTGGCCACCGAGCCGGTGAGCTACGCCACCACCTTCACCAACCTCGACGGCCGCGCTTTCTTTCGCTGGCGCAACCTGCGCCTGGGCGGCCTGTCGTATCCCTACGTGCTGCCGCACGACCTGATCTCGCGCCGTGCGCGGCGCATCGCTGGCGCCGCGCTGGCCTTTGGCGGCCTGGCGCGGCGGGCCGCGGCGCGCGGCGAACTGGCCGGGCAGTCGATCGGCGAGTTCGTGGCGCGTCACCATCTGGCACCGGAGTTCGTCGACGGCCTGCTGCTGCCCGCGGTGGCCACCATCGCCACCTGCACCCTTGAGGACGCGCGCGCCTACCCGGCCGACGTGGTGGCCGGCTATCTGGCGGCCGGCGTCTCGCGCGAGAGCGTGCGCCGCGCCACCCTGGGCGCCGACGACGTGGCGGCGCGGCTGCTGGCGGGCATCGGCCGCGTGCAGTGCAGCGCCGGCGTGCAGGCGGTGGCGGCCGATGCGCAAGGCGTGGCGGTGCACCGCCAGGGCCGCCAGGGCGGTCAGGGCCAAGATAGCGAGCGCTTTGATCACGTGGTGCTGGCCACCCAGGCCAACCAGGCGCTGGCCTTATGGCCCGGCGCCAGCGCCGACGAGGCCGCGGCGCTGGCGGGCTTTCGCTATCGCGCGCTCGAGGTGGTGATGCACCGCGACGAGGCGCTGATGCCGGTGCGCAAGCGCGACTGGTCGGCCGTCAACGCGCGTGTCGGCGACGCGCTGGACAGGCCCGAGAGCACGATCTGGGTCAACGCCGTGCAGCCGGCGCTGCGCCGCGAAGGGCCGGTGTTCCAGACCGTGCACCCGCAGCGCGAGCCGCGTGCCGACCGGGTGATTGCGCGCGCCCGTTTCGAGCGTCCGCTGGTCGACGCCGGCAGCCAACGCGCGCTGGCCGCGCTGCAGCGCCTGCAGGCCGCGCCCGGCCGGCGCGTCTGGCTGTGCGGCAGCTACGTGCACGCCGGCGTGCCGCTGCTCGAGGGTGCGGTGCACTCGGCCTATGCCGTGGCGGCGGCGATCAGCGCGTAGCCCAGCCCGGCCGCGCGGCAGGGGCCGATCAGCCTGGCGGGGATGGCCGGCCGGCGCCACGCGGCGTCCCACAGGCCGACGCGCTGGCGCCGGCCCTGCGCGGCGACGAAGCGCGCAAAGCCGCCCAGCACGGCGTCGTCCAGGCGCGTCAGCTGCACGTCGACAAAGCCCGCATGCCGCCATTGCGCCAGGTGGGCGTCGGCCGTCAGCAGCGGCGCGCGCAGGCCGCAAATGCGGGTACCGGCGCGCAGCAGCGCGGCCTGCCAGGGCGACGGCGCGCCGTCCACCACCAGATCGGTTAGCGCCAGCCGCCCGCCCGGTCGCAACAGCCTGCAGGCCTGGCGCAGGAAGTCGCTGCGGGGATCGAAGTGATAAGCGGCATCGACGCAGACGATGCGGTCGAAGGTGGCGTCCGGCAGCCCAAGGCCGGCCAGCCTCGTCGCCGATCCGACGTGTACGGCGTGCGGTGACGCATGCTGCCGAGCGGCAGCGGCCAGCGCCGGGTCGATCTCGATGCCCGTCACCTGCGCAGCGCCAAAGGCCGCCGCCCACAGCCGCAACTCGTCGCCCGCGCCGCAGGCCACGGCCAGCACGCGCTCGCCGCGCTGGATGGCCGCCGCCTGCCCCACGGCGCGCGCCAGCGCCTCGCAGGCGCCGGCGTAGTCGGGCGTGGATGCCGTCCACAGCCCCAGGCTGCCCCAGCCGCCGGGCCGGCCGCCGGCATGCAGCAGATCGCGCTCGGTCATCGCAGCCCGGGGGGCAGGTGGACGAGGTCGGCCGGCTCGTCGATGTCGGGCAGCGCGGGCTGTTCGACATGGCGCGCGCCGATCGCCACCAGGCGCGCGCGCGTGTCGGCCATCACCCGCGGCGTGCTCCAGGCCATGCCCTCGAACAGCGCCGCCAGCAGGCCCGGCGGCGCGGCGCGCAGGCCGACGAGACCATAGCCGCCATCCAGGCTGGGCACGAAAACGGCGTCGTGGCCAGCCAATGCGGCGGCGGCGGCCCGCAGGCCGGCGGCGTCGAGCGCGGGCATGTCGGTGCCGATCAGCAGCAGCGGTGTCGGCGACGTCGCGAAGGCCTGCTCGAAGGCGTGCGTCATGCGCCGGCCCAGGTCACCGGCGGGCTGGGTGGCCAGCATCACGCCATGCACCTGCCGGGCGCGTGTGAAGGCCGGATGGGTGAGGTCGGGAGTGGCCCAAAGCGTGACCGCGTCAGGCGCGGCCGAGACCGCTTGTACCGCCGCGGCCACGGCGCGGTCCAGCAGGCGCTCGGCCAGCGCCGCGGCGCCGGCATCGCCGAGCGCCGGCGCCAGGCGTGTCTTGGCCTGCCCGGGCACCGGCGCCTTGGCCAGGATGGCGATGCGCCAAGCCGTCATCGGTAGGCCCGCGCCAGCGACTCGGCCGGCTCGCCGCGCCAGTAGCGCCAGCGCAGCCGCCACATCAGCCAGACCGTGCGCCAGACGCCGTGGCGTTCCCACCGGCGGCCGGATGTGAGCGCCGGCTCTCGCAGGCAGGCCGGTGGGCTATCGATGCGAAGCCGGCGGCTGAGCTCGATGTCCTCCATCAGCGGCAGCTCGGCAAAGCCGCCGAGCTGCCTGAACAGCGCCGTGCTGACGAAGATGGCCTGGTCGCCGGTGGCGATGCCGGTGAGGCGCGAGCGCAGGTTCATCAGCCCGCCGATCAGCGGGAACCAGGGCGAGGCGCCGACGATGCGCACGTCAAAGCGGCCCCAGCGCGCGCCGCCTTGCAGGGCGCGGATGATCAGCGCGTCGGCGGCGGGCGGCAGTCGCGTGTCGGCGTGCAAGAACACAAGCACCGCGCCTGTGGCCACCGCGGCGCCGGCGTTCATCTGCAGCGCGCGGCCTCGCGGGGCACTCAACACCTGTTCGGCCGCGGGCAAGGCCAGCGCCACCGTGCCATCGCCGCTGCCGCCGTCCACCACGATCAGCTCGTGCCCGCGCGCGCGCAGTGGCGCCAGGGCCCGCAGCGTGGCGGCGATGCCGGCGGCCTCGTCGAGCACGGGGACGATGATCGACAGGCGCACTGCGCTGCAGGGGCCCGGCGGGCCGTCGAGGGCAGATTCCATGGCGTTGTGAGTGGCGTCGCGGCTGCACTTGAAAGCATGCAGTGCGAGCTATGATATACAACAGAAAATGTATATCTTGAGGTCAGACATGCAAGTCGCAAAGTGGGGCAACAGCCTGGCCGTCCGGCTTCCGGCGGCGGTGGTCGAGGCACTTGATCTGAAGCCCGGCGACCACATCGAGATCCACGTCAAGGGCGACCGCTCGTTTGCGATCGACAAGGCGCCGGGTGCGCGTGAGCTGCTTGCCCGGCTGCGCAAGTACCGTGGTCGATTGCCGCCCGACTTCAAATTCGACCGCGCGCAGGCCAATGAGCGCGAGTGACGACTTCTTCGACACCAACGTGGTGCTGTACCTGCTGTCGCCGGATGCCGCCAAGGCAGATCGGGCAGAAGCCTTGCTGGCACTGGGCGGGGTCATCAGCGTTCAGGTCTTGAACGAGTTCGTGGCGGTCGCCACGCGCAAGTTGCGCCTGTCATGGGCCGAGATCCAGGAAATCCTGGCGCAGCTGCGCGCCGTCTGCTCGGTCGAGCCCATCACCATCGAAGCGCATGAGCGGGCGCTGCAGATCGCGCAGCGCTACGGCCTGTCAATCTACGACGCGCTGATCGTGTCGGCCGCCTTGATCGCAGGCTGCAAGACACTTCACTCCGAAGACATGCAGCACGGACAGGTCATCGAGCGGCAGTTGACGATTCGCAATCCATTCGCGACATCGTGATGTGACCGTGGCTCAGCGGCGGGGCGGCCAGCTATCCCAGGCTGTCGCCGTGACGGGCTCGCCCCACAGATCAATCTGCACCGCCGTGCCGGCATGCACGGCTTGCGCCGCCGCGCCGCGCACGTAGCCCAGCGCCATGCAGGCGCCAGCGCGCGGGCTCCAGCCGGCCGAGCTGAGCTCACCCACCGTCAGGCCGTCGATGACGATGGCCTCGCCGCCCCAGACGCAGGCCTGCGGGTCGTCGAGTACGAAGGTGAGCAGCTTCTTGCGCAGCGGCTGGCCCTGCGCCGCCAGCAGTGCGTCGCGGCCGATGAAGGGCGTGGGCTTGTCGAGCTTGACGCCGGCCATCAGCCCGGCCTCGAAGGGCGTCTCGTCGGGGCCGAGCTCGGCGCCCCAGGCGCGGCGGCCGGCTTCGATGCGCAGGGCGTCGAGCGCGTAGTAGCCGGCGTCGACCAGGCCGCCGGGGCGGCCTGACACCGGATCCGGGCCCAGGTCGGCGCCGGCCGCATGCAGCGCGAGGTAGACATGGCGCGCCATCTCCACCGGCACGTAGAGCTCGTAGCCGGGGCCGCCAACGTAGCTCATGCGGGCGGCGCGCACGCGGGCGTGGCCAAGGTCGATCTCCTTGGTGGCGCTGAACTTCAACGCCGCCGGCGAAAGGTCGTCGGGGCTCACGCGTGCGAGCAGCTCACGCGCCCTCGGGCCCATCAGCGACAGCACGCTCCACAGCGCGCTGACGTCGGTGAGCACGGCGAACTCATCGGCGCCGATGTGGCGGCGGATCCAGTCGGCGTCGCGCACCGGCTGCGCCGAGCCGGTGATGAGCAGGAAGCGATCGTTGCCGTGCTCGGGCGCCATGCGCATCACCGTGCAATCGCTCTCGAAGCCGCCGCGCGCGTTGAGCATGGCCGTGTAGACCATGCGGCCGGGCGGCACGTCCATCTCGTTGGCGCACAGGCGCTGCAGCACGGCCAGCGCGTCGCGGCCCTGCAGCAGCAGCTTGCCGAAACTGGTCTGGTCGTAGATCGCCACGGCCTCACGCGTCGCGCGTTGTTCTTCGATCACCCAATCCAGCCAGCCCGGCCGGCCCAGACCGTAGGGCGGGCG
>JANPMR010000016.1:0-3355 GCA_031427055.1 Rubrivivax sp. | reverse complement strand
GTCGTTGCGCTTCTTGTTGAGGGTGCCCAGCAGTTGCAACTCGTCGCTGAGATCGCGGTGCTCGAAGCCGGCCTTGATGCCGAGATTGCGATCGGTGGTGCGGATCAGCGGGTAACTGGCGTCGACGCCCACCACGTTGGCCGAGCCCACGGCGCCCAGGCGCTTGAAGTCGCCGGCCAACGCGTACTTCAGGTGCGACAGGTTGGCACCGAGCTTGAAGCCGTCGCCGCCAAAGGGCACGCTGGTCGCCAGGCTGCCGGTGATCAGGCTGCCCTTATTGGACGTGAGCGCGCGTGCGGTGGTCACGTCGCCCCAGCCGAAGGCGTCCCGCAGCTGCACGCTGATGCCGGCACGGTAGATGCCAGTGGACTTGGCGCCGTGGTTGTTGAGCTCGCCGCGCACCTCCAGCGGCTCGTCCTCGGCCACCGACACCACCACGTCGGCAGCGCCCGTGCTGGCGCCGGGCGTGAAGGCGGCGCGGGCGGTGACGCCGGGGATGTCGTTGAGCAGCAGCAGTTGGCGTTCGACCCGCGCTTGCAACAGCGGCCCGTCTGCGGTCAGGCGCTCGGTATGCGCCTGCACCACCTCGTCGCGCAGGCGCACATCTTGCGCGGCGACGATCTGCACGCCTTCGAGCCGGCCTTCGAGCACCGCCAGCTCGATCACGCCATCGGCCACGCGCTGCGCCGGCAGGTAGGCGTAACTCAGCAAGTGGCCGCCCGCCTGGTAGTGCCGCGTGATGGCGCCGGCGGCTTCGTTCAGGCCGGCGATGTCGAGCCGCCTGCCGACCCACGGCTTGACGAGCTCCTCGAGCTTTTCGACCGGGTACGACACGGCGCCCGAGATGCGAAAGCCCGACACCGCCACCGTGACGCCTTCGGGCATCACCACCGTGGGCCGCACGGGCGCCTCGATCAGCCTTGGCAGCGGCGCCGAGGGCAGCGTCGGCGTGTTGGAACGGCGGGTCTCGTCGAGCAACTGCCCGGCGGACTGCGCCCAGGCTGGCGCGGTTGGCAGCGCTGCGGCCAGGGCCAGCACCGCCCATCGCGGCGCGGCTCGCAGCTTGGCCGCGGCGGCCGGTTGTGACGGGGCGGCACGGGGCCGGCGGGGGTAGGCGTAGAGGGCGTTGAGTGCGGGCATCGGCGTGTTCTGCGGCTAGCGTCGGGCCATTTTGTCCAGCAGTGTGACAAGCTGGCGTTCGGCGGGGGCAAATTCCTTGTCCTTGGTCAGCAGGCGTTGCAGCGCGTCAACGGCCTGCTCCAGTCGGCCGGCGTCGGCCAGGGCCAGTGCCTCGTCGTAGGCGCGCCACGATTCGGCGCCAAAGCTGCGGCCGGTGGCGGTGCCGCCGCCCAGGGCGCGCGCCAGACGGCGGTTGAGCGGCTCGATCTGCTGCATCACGCCGGCCAGGGGCGAGGTGTTTTCATCGGCAAACAGCACGCGCGAGGTGGCGGTGTCGATCACGCGCACGTTGACCTGCACCTCGTCGCCGATGACAAAAAAACCGCCGAAGACCATGCGCGCCGCGCCGACGATGCGGCCGAGCTTGATGCGCGCGTCGTCATCGGCCAGGTCGCCGGCGGAGACGCGCTGCTCGGCCAGCAGGTCTTTCAGGCGCTGACGCTCCACCACCGGCAGCCCGGCCACTTGCAGCAGCGTGGCAGTGAGGTTTTCGGACAGCGCGCGGCGCAGGAAGTCGGGTGCGTCGCCCGGGCGCATGGCCGACGGCGTCTGGTTGTCGAAGTCCCACACCACCACGGCGGGCAAGGCCCCGGGCGCCGCGTTGCCGGCCGTCTGTGCTGCCGTGGAGCCCAGCCCCAGCAGCGCCGCGCAAAACGCCAGCAGCCGGACGCGGTGCAGCGCACCGGCCGGCCGGCGGGGCAGGGCAACGGGGCTGGGCAGGGCGTTCATTCCTTGCGCGCGATGATCCTCTGATTGCGTTCGAGCGGCGCCCGCACTTCCGCGACGCGGCCGTAAGCCAGCAGGTCTTCGACCTCGGTGACCGTGACCTGCGCGATGCGCGTGTCCTTGTAGCCCAGGATGCGGCCGTTGAGTTCGATGGCCTCGCCGCGGCTGAGGACGTTGAAGGTCTGCCCGGTCGTCAGCCCGTGCTTCTTGCCGATGTTGATGATGGCGCGCTCGCCATCCACCGAGACAACACGGCCCTTGAGCGGGAACTTGTCCTTCACCGTGGCGGCGACCGAATTGGCGATGGCGCCGGCCAGTTGCGTCGGGTCGGGCGCGCCGGTGCCGCGCTCGGAGCGCACCATGGCGAGCTGTGTGGTCTCGGTGTCGATGGCACGCACCGAGGCGGCCACGGCGTGGCCCTGGGCGCTGATCACGCCCGAGATCATCAAGCGCGCCGCCAGCAGCCGGCCGAGCTTGATCTGCGTGTCCTGGTCGGCGAGTTCAGACGAGCCGAGCTTGACCTCGGCCAGCACCTTGTCGAGCAAGCGGCGCTCGACGAGGGTGAAGCCGCGCGCCTGCAGCTCGCGAATCAGCTCTTGCTGCACCAGCGTTTCCATGCCGATGCGGCCAAACTGGCCGGGCAGCGACTGGTCCTGGAAGGGCAGCACGCTCAGCGCCATCACGGGCGATGTCCAGTCGTCCGCGGCGCCTGCAGCGGCCGGGCGCGTCGGCGGGGCACGGAAGCGCGCGGCGAGGTCTTTCACGGCGTCATCGACGTATTGCTGACGGGCGCGGTCTTGCTCGTCGGCCATCGACTCTTGCGTCTGGCGCAGCAACGCCAGCGTCATGGCGTCGGCTGGGTCGAGCGCCTTGGCGCGCTCGAGCACGGCCTTGGCCTTGGCCGACTGGCCGGTGTCATTCAGCGCCACGGCCAGGTTGCTCATGGCTTCGACCGACTGCGGGTTCTCGCGCGACGCGCGCTCGTAGGTCTTGATGGCCGCCTGCGGGTCTTGTTTGCGCTGGGCGTTGCCCACGGCGACCAGGGCGCTGGACTTCTGCCACGAGAAGTCTGCCGAGGTCTGGCTGCCGGCGGCCTGCTGAATGGCCGCCTGCCCAGCCTGCACCTGCCCGCTGCTGGAGAGCGAGCGGCCGCGGATCAGGTAGGCGGCGCTGCGTGTCGGCGCCTTGGCGATGATGTCGTTGGCTTCGCTCAGCGCGGCGGCCGCGTCGCCGCGCAGCAGCAGCACCTCGGCCAGGCCTTCGCGGCCCATCCACACGACCTCAGGGTGGGTGGTGGCGGCCAGGGCGCGGAAGATGCGCTCGGCATCGTCGATCTTGCCCACGCGCAGCAACTCGTAGCCGCGCTCGGCGCGCGCGATGTGCTCGATGCCGGCGGGCGGCGGCAACACCGTGGGGCCGGACTTGGCCGAGATGGTGGGCTCGAAGAAGA
>JANPMR010000015.1:0-20490 GCA_031427055.1 Rubrivivax sp. | reverse complement strand
TGCATCGAACGCAACGCCATCGCGTCGGTCAAGGCCATCAACGCCGCCCGCATGGCGCTGCGCGGCGACGGCACCCACTTCGTGAGCCTGGACCAGGTCATCAAGACCATGCGCGAGACGGGCGCCGACATGATGACCAAGTACAAGGAAACGGCGCGCGGCGGCCTGGCGGTGAACATCGTCGAGTGCTGAGCGTGCCAGCGGCGCGGCCGGTAAACCGCGCGGCGGCGCGCCCCGCCGATCAGTCGCGATCCGCCGGCATCGGCAGGGGCCCTGCCGCGCTGCCACCGGTGATCGCCACCGGCTGCACCTTCGGCTTGCGCAGCCGCGCCAGGTAGCTGTAGAGCACCGGCACCACCACCAGGGTCAGCAGGGTCGAGGTGATGACGCCGCCGATGATGGCGCGGCCCATCGGCGCCTGGATCTCGCCGCCCTCGTTGAAGGCCAGCGCCAGCGGCAGCATGCCGAAGACCATGGCCATCGTCGTCATGATGATCGGGCGCATGCGGATCAGCCCGGCCTGCAGCAGCGCGTCGGCCATGCTCGCGCCGGCCTTGCGCGCGTGGTTGGCAAAGTCGACCAGCAGGATGGCGTTCTTGGTCACCAGGCCCATCAGCATCACCAGGCCGATCATCGAGAACACGTTGAGCGTGCTGCCGGTGACGAGCAGCGCCAGCATCACGCCGATCAGCGCCAGCGGCAGGCTGGCCATGATGGCGATGGGCTGCAAGAAGCTGCCAAACTGGCTGGCCAGCACGATGTAGATGAAGATCACGGCCAGCGCCATCGCCGCCAGCAGGCCGTTGAAGGCCTCGGCCTGTTGCTGCATCTGGCCGCCGACGTCGAAGCTGAATCCCGGGGGCAGGTTGGTCTCTTTGATGAGCTTCTGCACGTCATCACCCACCTCGCCGGGGCTGCGGCCCTGCACGCCGGCAAACACCGCCTCGCGGCGCTGCAGGTTCTGGCGCCGGATGATCTCGGGGTTGAACACCGTTTCGATGGTGGCCACGCTGTCCAGGCTGATCGGCGTGCCGTCCTTGGCGAAGGCCACCGGCAATGCGCGCAACTGCTCGATGCGCTCGCGCTGGCGCTCGTTCAGGCGCAGCACCACATCCACCTGGTCGCCGTCGGGCGTGGTCCAGAAAGTAGCGGTCTCGCCGCTGACGTAGGCGCGCAGGCTGCTGGCCAGTTGCGGCGCCGTCAGGCCCAACTCGCGCACCGCACCGGGCTTCAGGCGCACCGCGTAGGCCGGCAGGCCGGGCTTGACGGACGATTCGACATCCACCGCGCCCTTGATCAGCTTGACCTTCTCGGCAAACTCGTTGGCCACGCGCGCCAGGCCCTCGGCATCGTTGCCCAGGATGGCGACATAGATCGGCCGGTTGAAGCCGACGCTGGCGTCGGTGCCCGGCACCTTGGCGATCATCTCGCGCATCGCTTCTTCCACTTGCTTCTGGCTGCGCTTGCGGTCGGCCTTGGGCTTGAGCGAGATGTTCAGCCAGGCCTGGTTGCGCTGGCCGGCGCCGCCCACCCAGGTGGCGATGTTCTCGATCTCGGGCATCGTCGAGATGATCTCCTCGATCTGCCGCACCTTGGCGTCGGTGCGCTCCAGGCTGCTGCCCACGGGCATGCGCAGCGAGAGTTGCGTGAAGCCTTCGTCGGTCTGCGGCACGAACTCGCTGCCCACCAATGGCGCCAGGCCCAGTGCGGCGACAAAGCTCAGCGTGCCGATGCCCATCACCACACCGCGCGGCGTGAGGGTGGCCAGGCGCCAGTGGCGCGGGCTGGCCTTGTCACGATGCGTTTGCGCGTCGAAGCTGTGCGCATAGACCGGGATGCCGAGCCACAGGCGCTTGACGCCAAGCGTCCAGCGCCGCTCTGAAAAGATCCAGCGGATGGCGCGCTCGTACAGCGCGTGCAGCCAGTCCATGGCGGCGTCGGTGGCGCGGATGGCGTGGCCGATGACCGGCATCTTCTTCAGATGCGTGGACGGCGGATCGGGCCAGATCGCCGACAGCATGGGGTCGAGCGTGAAGCTGACAAACAAGCTCACCAGCACCGCCACCACCACCGTGATGCCAAACGGGAAGAAAAACTTGCCGATGATGCCGCCCATGAAGGCCACGGGCACGAACACCGCGCAGATGGCAAAGGTGGTGGCCATCACCGCCAGGCCGATTTCGTCGGTGCCCTGGCGCGCCGCCGTGTAGTGGTCCTTGCCCATGGCAACGTGGCGCACGATGTTCTCGCGCACCACGATGGCGTCGTCGATCAACAGGCCAATGCACAGGCTCAGCGCCATCATCGTCATGAAGTTGAGCGTGAAGCCGAAGGCATAGACGGCGATAAAGCTCGAGATCACCGCGATCGGCAGCGTCAGCCCCGTGATGATGGTGCTGCGCCAGCTGTGCAAAAACAAGAACACGATGGCCACGGTGAGCAGCGCGCCTTCGATCAGCGTGTGGCGCACGCCTTCGAGCGACTTCTTTACTGACTCGCTGCTCGAATTGATGAGGCGCAGCTCCACGTCGGGCGGCAGTGTCTTGCGGATCTCGTCCATCGCCTTCTTGACGGCGTCGCCGGCGACCACGATGTTGGCGTCTTGCTGCTTGAAGACGTTGAAATTGATGCCGCGCTGGCCGTTGATGCGGGCCATCGAGTCGGGCTCGCGCTCGCGCTCGACCAGCGTGCCCAGGTCGGCCAGACGCAGGGACAGGTTGCCGCGCTTGGCGACGACCACGTTCTCGAACTCGCGCGGGTCGCGCACGCGGCCTTCCACACGCAACAGAGCGTCTTGCGTGGCGTCGCTGATCAGGCCCACGGGCTGGTCGGCGTTGGCCTGCGCCAGCGCGGTGGAAATCTCGGCCGGCGTCACGGCATAGGCGCGCAGGCGCACCGGGTCGAGGTCGACGCGCACTTCGCGCACCGTCAGGCCCTGGATCTCGACGCGCGCCACGCCTTCCACGCGCTGCAGGCGCTTGCCGACCGCCTGGTCACCGATGATCGAAAGCTCGCGCGCGCTGCGCGTCTTGGACACCAGCGCCAGGTTGACCACCGGCTGCGAGTTGTCGTTGTTCCAGCGCGCAATGGTCGGCTGCTTGACGTCACGCGGGAAGCCAGCCTGCACGGCCGAGACGCGGTCGCGAATCTCTTGCATCGCACGGCCCATGTCGGCGTCGAGCGAGAACTCCATGCTCATCGTGCCCTGGCCTTCGCCGCTGCGCGAGGTGATGCGCTTGACGCCGGCGATGCTGTTCACCGCCTCTTCGATGGGCTTGATGACCTCGCGCTCTACCGCCTCGGGGCTGGCGCCGGGGTAGCGCACTTCCATCCAGGCACCGGGAAAGCTGATGTCGGGCATCTGCTCGACGCCGAGCTTGGCGTACGAGAAGACGCCCAGCACGCACAGGGCCACCATCACCATGACGGCGAAGACGGGGTTGTTGATCGAGACGCGGGTGATCCACATGATTTCGAACCCCCGCTTACTTGACGATCGCAGGGGTCGACGCCGCCGCCGACGCCACCGGCGCCGACTTGGCCGCCACCACGCTGGCCTTGGCGCCTTCGCGCAGGTTGTCAAAGCGCGCGGCCAGCACCTGGCTGGCCGGCGTCACGCCTTGCAGCACCTCGACGCGGCCTTCGCGCTCGTCACGCCGGCCCACGGTGATGGCCCGGCGTGCCAGCACGCCGCCTTCGATGACCCAGACGTGGTCCTGGCCCGAGGTCTTGCCCACGGCGGCCACGGGCAGCGTCAGGCGGTCGGTGTCGTCGGCCAGCGCGGCGCGAGCCAGCGCGTACTGGCCGGCACGCAAGGTCTCTTTCGGGTTGGCCAGCTCGATGGTGACGCCGATGGATCGCGTGCCCGGCTCTGCCGCCGGCGCGATGCGCGCGATGCGGCCGGTGACGGCCTTGTCGACACCTTCGACCTGCACCTCGACCGCCATGCCCGGCGCAATGCGCCCGACCTCGTGCGTGCCGACGCTGCCAGCCAGTTCCAGGCGCGACACGTCGATGAGGGTCAGCAAGGGCTGCTCGACGCTGACCTTCTCGCCCGGCAGCGCATGGCGCTTGGCCACGATGCCCGAGATGGGCGCCAGCAGCGCGGCCTCGCGCAGGCCGACACGCGCCGTTTCGAGCGCGGCTTGGGCGGCGTCGAGGTTGGCGCGCGCGCTGCCCAGGGCAGAGCGCGAGTTCTCCAGCGCGATCGGTGAAATGAACTGCTGTGAGGCCAGCCGCTCGTTGCTGGCGTGCGTGCGCTCAGCCTGCACAAGCGCGGCACGCGCCGACTCCAGATTGGCGGCGCGCTCGGCGATGCGCGAATTGAGGTCGGCCAGCTCGATGCGGCCCAGCACCTGCCCGGCCTGCACGCGACTGCCTTCGACCACCGCCAGGGTCAGCAGCGTGCCGCTGGCCTTGGCACGCACCACAGCGGTCTGCGGCGCCACCAGCGGGCCCGAGAACTCCACGCTGCCCGGCAGGCGCGCCAGGCTGGGCTGAATCACCTCGCGCGGCACAAACTCCAGCGGCACGTCGGGCTTCTTGCCATCCTTGCCGCCCTTGCCGTCAGTCTTGGCCATCGCGGCGCCGCCGGGGCCCTTGAGCATGCCGGTGGACAGCGCCACCCCCACGCCCACGCCGACCAAGGCCACGGCCGTCAAGCCGCCGAGCAGCCATTTTTTCTTCATGTTCAGTTCCTCCAGAGGGTGCCCGCGGTCGATCAGCAGACGCCGCGCAGTGTAGGGACGGCGGCCGCCACGCGGCAACGGCTGCGACGAAGCGCCGGAAGCGCGCGACGAACTGCAGACCGCCCCGATGGGCGCCGCCGGCCCGCGCCAGCAAGCGTCATTCTGAAGGCGTCAAGCCGTGCTGAGTTGCTCGGCGTGGCGCCGCAGCCAGGTCTCGAGGTCGGCGGCCTCGAGCGGCCGCGCAAACAGGAAACCCTGGCCGCGGTCGCAATCCAGCTGCCGCATGAGGGCCGCCTGGCCCTCGGTCTCGATGCCCTCGGCCACCGTCGTCATGCCCAGAGTCCGCGCGACGCGGATGGTCGCCTCGATCAGCACGCGGTGGTACTCCACGGTTTCGGCGTGGCGCACGAAGCTGCGGTCGATCTTGACGGTGTCCACCGGCATCAGGTGCAGGCAGGCCAGCGACGAGTAGCCGGTGCCGAAGTCGTCCAGCGCGAGCTTGACGCCCAGCGCCTTGAGCTCGCGCAGCGTCAACTGCACGCGCTCGTCCTGCGCCGCCAGGCTCTCGGTGACTTCAAGCTGAAGGCAATGGGCCGGCATGCCGGTTTCCTCGAGCAGCGCGCGCACGTCATCGACGACGCCCGCGCGCTTGAGTTGCGCCCGCGACATGTTGACCGCCAGTTGCGGCGGTGAGGCATCGCCCAGATCGCGTCGCCATTGCATGAAGTCGGTGCAGGCCTTGCGCAGCACCGCGGCGCCCACGGCGTCGATGAGGCCGCATTCCTCGGCCACACCGATGAACTCGATGGGCGACACCAGGCCGCGCTGTGGGTGGCGCCAGCGCACCAGCGCCTCGACACCGACCGGGACGCGCTTGCCCATGTCGACGACCGGCTGGTAGACCACGAAGAGCTCGTCTTCCTTGAGCGCGCGGCGCAGGTCGGTCTCGATCTCCAGCGCGCGCACCACGCGCTCGTGCATCGAGTTGTCGAACAGCACCCAGCGGCCGCGGCCGGCGCGCTTGGCCTCGTACATGGCGGTGTCGGCGTTGCGCAGCACCTGCTCGGCCGCGGCATCGAGCGAGATGATCGACTCCGGCGCCGCGCTGGGCACGCCGTCCAGATCGGCCGCGCCCGTGTCGACCGCGTCCCAGGCCCCGATGGCGCTGGACATCACCACGCCGATGCTGACGCTGCTCTGCACCGGCGTGGACCCGATCACGTAGGGCTGGGCCAGATCGGACAGCAGCCGCTCGGCCACCACCTGCACCTTGGCGGCGTCGTGCACGCCGTCGAGCACGACGACGAACTCGTCGCCGCCCAGGCGCGCCGCGACATCGTTGCGCGAGTCGACACGCGCCACCGCATCACCGGGCCGCAGTGCGGCCTGCAGGCGCGCCGCGATCTGGCGCAACAGTTCGTCGCCGGCGCCGTGCCCCAGCGTGTCGTTGACCTGCTTGAAGCGGTCGAAGTCCATGAACAGCACGGCAAAGCCGTAGCCGGGGTGGCGCCGTGTGTGCTCGATGGCGCGCCGCAGCCGCTCCATCACCACGACACGGTTGGGCAGGCTTGTGAGCGAGTCGGTGCGCGCATGCGCGCTGATCTGCTCTTGCAGCACGCGGCGCTCGGTGACGTCGGTAAAGCAAGCCACCACGCCGGTGATGCGGCCGGTGATGTCGCGCTGCGGCTCGGTGTTGACGAGCAGCCAGCGCAGCAGGCCGTCGGGTGTGTGCACGCCGACGGTCTGGTTGAACAGCGGCTGACCGGTGCGCAGCGTGCGCATCGACGGGTGCTCTTCACCCGGCAGCGAACTCATGTCCTCGCGCAGGGTCGACCAGCGCGGGTCGACCGCCTCACGGCCCTGCATCTCGTCGATGGACAGGCCCAGCAGGCGCTCGGCAGCCCGATTGGCATCGACGATGGCGCCGGTCTCGGAGTGCACCACCACACCGGCCGGCAAGGCCGCCCACAGCGCCAGCAGCTTGCCCTGCTGCTGCACGCGCGCCGTCACGTCGGTGGCGACGCGGATGAAACCGGTGAGCTGGCCTTGGTCGTCGTGCAGGGGGCGCAGGTCGATGTCGAGCCAGACATCGCGGCCATCGCGCGTGCGCCGCAGCCACTCGTGGCGGGCGCCCTGCCCGGCCGCAATCGCCTGGCGCAGCCGCTTCTCAACCGTGACATCGGCGCTTGGGTGCGCCAGCAGCTCCAGCGGCGTGCGGCCCGCGGCATCGGCCATCGTCCAACCGCAAACGCGCGTGAAGGCGGCGTTGATCCACTGGACGTGGTCCTCGCGGTCGGTGATGAGGACCAGCGCCGTGGTGTGCTCGGCCACCAGGGCCAGCAAGCGGACCTCGGATGACTGTTCGGCCAGCCGGCGCACGTAGCGCGACACCGATCGCGTGGTGGGCTCGACCACCGCGATGGACAACAGGCCGAGCAGCGCCAGCATCGCACCGATGCCCCAGAGCACGGCTTGGCGCTGCCGCTCGGCACGCGACTCTGCCGCGCCGCGCAGCGCTGTGGAAAGCTGCTGCGCGACCACCAGCGCGGGCCCGACCTCGGCCTGTACGGCCGCCACGCGGCGCGCCAGCTCGGCATCAAAAGCGCTGCTCGGCGTGGCCGCGAGACCCTCGGCGCGATACCACAGGCGCTCTCGCGACGCGTGCCAGGACTCCAGGGCAGGGGCCACCTGTCGGGCGGCATCGTCCGAGCGCGCGCTCTGCCCGGCCAGCAGCGAGTCGAGCTCGAGCGCGTCGGCACCTGAACGCGCCAGCACGGCCGACAGTGCGTCGCGCTGGGCCTCTCGCCCGGCTGGGTTGACCAGCATCAGCGCCGCCTGGCGGCCGATCTGCTGCGTGAGCGTGCGATGCAGGCCGGCGCGGTCGAGTACTTCGGCGTCGGCCTTTCGCGCCGACTCGAGCCGCAAGGCCAGCATGCCCTGTGCCGCGACAGCCAGCGCCAGCACCGCAAACACGATGTACAGCGCCAGCCGCACCCGCCGATGCCCGCCGCGCTCGGCGCGCGCGCCGCGCGCATTCGGCCATGGCGGCGATGTTGGCGGAGTCGGCACAGTGGGGACCATGGGGGTTTGACGCGGTACAGCGGGCTTGGTGAGGGAGGGACGACTCGGGGTCGTGCGCGGCAGCGCGGCGCCCAAGCGGACGCCACCCTTGCTGGCGGGATATCGGCCCGCCGGGGCCCGTCTGTAGCCCGGCTGCGCCGAACGGGGCGGTCAATCGTTCAGGCGGTCTCGCGATCGTGCCGCTGGGCACGAACGGCGCAGCCCCAGCCCGCCGCGCCGCACAGGGCGGCGGCCCAGAACACCGAGGCAAAACCCAGGTGCGAGATCATCCAGCCGCCACCCAGGCCGCCCAAGACGCCAGAGATGCCGTAGCCCAGCATCGTGTACAGCGCCTGCCCACGGCCGCGCAGGCGGCCCGGAAAGTAGCGGCTGACCAACGCGATGCAGGCGGCGTGGTGCGCGGCGAAGGTCAGCGCATGGGTGGCCTGGGCCAACACCAGCACCGGCGCCCAGGCGCCCCACGCGGCCGTGGCGACGAAGCGCAGCGTGGTCGCCACGGCCGCCACCTGCAGCCAACGGTGCGCGCTCAGGCGCGGAAACCACTGGCCCTGGGTCCAGAAGAACGCGATCTCGACGGCCACACTCACCGCCCACAGTGCGCCCACTGCTGACTTGCCGTAGCCCAGCTCGACGAGATAGAGCGAGAAGAAGGCATACAGGCTGGTGTGGGCCAGCACGGTAAAGAAGATGGAGGCGAAGAACCAGGCCACCTCGGGCCGGCGCAGCAAGGGCATCACGGGCGGCGCAGGCGCGTCGTGCACGGCAGCCTCACGCAGCACCGGCAGGCGCAGTGCGGCCACCAGCAGCAGCACGTTCATGAGCGCCACAAAGGCCGGGAAGATGCCGATGCCGCGCCACTCGAGCAAGGCACCAAAGGCCGTCACCGAACAGATGAAGCCCACCGAACCCCAAACGCGCACGCGCCCGTAGCGGGCGGGGTCGATGCCGTTTTCGGTGTGCAGCAGTTGCGCCAGCGTGGCCTCGTACAGCGGCACGACGCCGCTGTTGGCGATGAACAGCAGGGCGGTCACCAGCGCCACGGGCACGGCCTCGCGCACGCCCAGCAAGCCGGCGGCCGAGAACACCGCCCCCGCGGCGGCCAGGCGGATGAGCTGCACGCGCCGGCCGCTGTGGTCGCCCGCCCAGCTCCAGGCGTAGGGCGCGAAGACGCGCGTCCAGCTCTGCAAGGCCGCGATGCCGCCGATCACCAGCGTGGAGAAGCCCAGCGACTGGAACCAAAGCGGCGCGTACGGGTTGAAGAGCCCGATGGCCGCGAAGTAGCAAAACGTGAGCACGCCAAAGCGGCCCAGCGCGGATTGCGTCATCGCATGGCGCGCGTCGGCGTCAGGGCTGGCCCGCCGCCAGCGGCGAGTTCACGGCTGGCCCGCCGCCAGCGGCGGGGTGGGCAGCATGACGTCGCCGCACTGCGCGCGGTGGCGCAGCGCGTGGTCCATCACCACCAGCGCCAGCATGGCCTCGGCGATGGGCGTGGCGCGGATGCCCACGCAGGGGTCGTGGCGGCCATGGGTTTCGACCGTGGTGGGCACGCCGTCGCGGTCGATCGAGGCCCGCGGCAGGCGGATCGAGCTCGTCGGCTTGATGGCAATGCGCACCACCAGATCCTGCCCGGTGCTGATGCCGCCGAGCACGCCGCCGGCGTGGTTGCTGGCAAAGCCGGCCGGCGTCAGTTCATCGCCGTGAAAACTGCCACGCTGCGCCACGACGCCAAAGCCGCTGCCGATCTCGACGCCCTTGACGGCGTTGATGCCCATCATGGCGTAGGCGATGTCGGCGTCGAGCTTGTCGAACAGCGGCTCGCCCAGGCCCACCGGCATGCCGTGGGCGCGCACCTCGATGCGGGCGCCGACGCTGTCGCCCGCCTTGCGCAGCGCGTCCATCTGCGCCTCGAGCTGCGCGATGAGGCTGGCGTTGGCGGCGAAGAAGGGGTTGTGCGGGATGTGCTCGGCGCCCTCGAAGGGGATCTCGGTCTCGCCCAGCGCGCTCATCCAGCCACTGAAGGTGGTGCCGTGCTTCTCAAGCAGCCACTTCTTCGCGACGGCGCCCGCGGCGACCATCGGCGCCGTCAGCCGCGCCGATGAGCGGCCGCCGCCGCGCGGGTCGCGCAGGCCGTACTTGCGCCAGTAGGTGTAGTCGGCGTGGCCGGGGCGGAAGGTGTCGAGCAGGTTGCCGTAGTCCTTGCTGCGCTGGTCGGTGTTGCGAATCAGCAGGCAGATCGGCGTGCCGGTGCTGTGGCCTTCGTAGACGCCCGACAGGATCTCCACCGCGTCGGCCTCGTTGCGCTGCGTCACGTGACGGCTGGTGCCGGGGCGGCGGCGGTCGAGCTCGGGCTGGATGTCGGCCTCGGACAGCCGCATGCCCGGTGGGCAGCCGTCGATCACGCAGCCGATGGCCGGGCCGTGGCTCTCGCCGAAGTTGGTGACGCGAAAGAGCTCGCCGAAGGTACTGCCAGACATGCCGGGATTCTAGGTGGCCCGCGGGCGCTTTCGATCGAGCTTCCCGCCACGGAACCGGCTCCGCCGGGCCGTCGGCGGACCTCCCCCTCGGGGGGTGGCGAGCGCTAGCGAGCTGGGGGGCTGTCGTTCTCTGGCCAGTCGCGGATGTAGGCCTTGAGCATGCGGTTCTCGAAGTCCTGCGCGTCGACCACGGTCTTGGCCACGTCGTAGAACGAGATCACGCCCATCAGCGTGCGCCGCTCGAGCACCGGCATGTAGCGCGCGTGGCGCAGCAGCATCATGCGGCGCACCTCGTCGACCTCGGTCTCGGGCGTGCAGGTCAGCGGCGAGTCGTCCATCACCGAGCGCACGCGCCGCTCGCCTATCGCGCCGCCATTGGCCACGATGGCCACGATGACCTCGCGGAAGGTGAGCATGCCGGCCAGGTCGCCGTGCTCCATCACCACCAGTGAGCCGATGTCGAGATCGGCCATCGTCTTGACGGCTTCGACCAGGGGCTGATCGGGTTGCACGGTGAAGAGCGTGCTGCCCTTGACGCGCAGGATGTCGGTGACTCGCATGGCAGTTTTCCGGCCGCGGAACGGGGTGCGGCAGTGGGATCAATATAGCCCACAATCCTGCGCGAACACGACGATCCAACCCCGCCCAGGAGCGCGCATGGCCGGTTACTCAGACCCCGGATTCGACACCCTCGCGCTGCACGCCGGCGCCGCGCCCGACCCGGCCACGGGCGCGCGCGCCGTGCCCATCCACCTGAGCACCAGCTTCGTCTTCCAGAGCAGCGAGCACGCCGCGAGCCTGTTCAACCTGGAGCGCTCGGGCCACGTCTACAGCCGCATCAGCAACCCGACCAATGCGGTGCTCGAAGAGCGCATCGCGGCGCTCGAAGACGGCTCGGGCGCCATCGCCACCGCCAGCGGCCAGGCCGCGCTGCACCTGGCCATCGCCACCCTGGCCGAGGCCGGCAGCCATGTCGTCTCCAGCAGCGCGCTGTACGGCGGCAGCCACAACCTGCTGCACTACACGCTGTCGCGCTTCGGCATCAGCACCACTTTCGTCAAGCCCGGCGACATCGACGGTTGGCGCGCCGCGATCCGGCCCGAAACCAAGCTGCTGTTTGGCGAGACCCTGGGCAACCCGGGGCTGGACGTGCTGGACATCCCCACCGTCAGCGCCATCGCCCATGAGGCCGGGGTGCCGCTGCTCGTGGACAGTACTTTCACCACGCCCTGGCTGATGAAGCCCTTCGCGCATGGCGCCGATCTGGTCTTTCATTCGGCCACCAAGTTCTTGTGCGGCCACGGCACGGTGATCGGCGGCCTGCTGGTGGACAGCGGCCGCTTCGACTGGAGCCGCGCGAGCCGCTTCCCGGCGCTCAACCAGCCCTATGCCGGCTTTCACGGCATGGTGTTCAGCGAAGAGAGCACCGACGGCGCCTTCCTGCTGCGCGCCCGGCGCGAAGGCCTGCGCGACTTTGGCGCCTGCATGAGCCCGCACACCGCCTGGTTGATCTTGCAGGGCATCGAGACGCTGCCGCTGCGCATGGCGCGGCATGTCGAGAACACGCGCAAGATCGTCGGCTTCCTGGCCGCGCACCCGATGGTGGCCGGCGTGGGCTATCCCGAACTCGACGGGCACCCCAGCCAGGCGCTGGCGCGCCGCCTGCTGCCGCGCGGCTGCGGCGCGGTCTTCAGCTTCAATCTCAAGGGCTCGCGCCAGCAGGGCAGCGCCTTCATCGAGGCGCTGAAGATCTTCTCGCACCTGGCCAACGTGGGCGACTGCCGCTCGCTCGTCATCCACCCGGCCAGCACCACGCACTTCCGCATGGACGACGCGGCGCTGGCCGCGGCCGGCATCACGGCCGGCACCATCCGGCTGAGCATCGGACTGGAAGACGTCGACGACCTGATCGACGACCTCAAGCGCGCCTTCAAGGTGGCCGAGAAGGCGCGCTGAGCGGCCATGCTGCAAGCGCCGGTGGTGATCGAAGGCGTGCGCTTGCGGCTGCGGCGTTCCACGCCGGCCGACGCGCCCTGGACCTACCGCGCCGCCCACGACGCCGAGGTGATGCGCTTCATGGACTGGCCGGCGCATCGCGGCGAGGCCGACGCGCGCATCTACCTGGATGGCTGCGCGGCACGCTGGGACGCTGGCACCGAATTTCACTGGATCATCGAGCGCAAGCCCGGGGCCGACGCCATCGGCGCCATCGCCTGCCGACCCAAGGGCCACGCGGTCGACTTCGGCTACTTTCTGGCGCGGCCGCATTGGGGCCAGGGTCTGGGCGGCGAAGCCGCGCAGTTGCTCGTGGGTTGGCTGCAGCGGCAACGCGAGGTGCTGCGCATCTGGGCCACGGCCGACGCCGAAAACGCGCGCAGTGCGGCCGTGTTGTTGAAGGCCGGGCTGCAGCGCGAGGGCGTGATGCGCAAGGCCAGCGTGCGGCCCAACATTGGCGGCGCGCCGCGCGACACGGCGCTGTTTGCCTGGGTGCGCGAAGAGGAGTCCGCATGATTCTGCAAGTCAATGGCCGCTCCGCCTACGCCTACACCGGCGGCAAGCCCTTCGACCCCGCCCTGCCCTGCGTCGTCTTCGTGCACGGCGCCGTCAACGACCACACGGTGTGGACACTGCTGGCGCGCTGGTTTGCGCACCACGGCCGCTGCGTGCTGGCAGTGGATCTGCCGGGACACATGCGCAGCGACGGGCCGGCACTGACGAGCATCGGCGCGATGGCCGACTGGCTGTTGGCGCTGCTGGACGCGGCCGGCGTGCAGCAGGCCGCGTTGGCGGGGCACAGCATGGGCTCGCTGGCGGCGCTGGAGCTGGCAGCGCGCGCGCCGCAGCGCGTCACGCACCTGGCCCTGCTGGGCACCTGCGTGCCGATGCCGGTGCCGCAGGCGCTGCTCGACCTGTCGCTGAGCGACATCCCGGCCGCCATCAACCGCATCGTGACCTACGAGTTCAGCACACTCGCCGCAAAGCCCTCTTACCCGGGCCCCGGCGTCTGGCTGCGCGGAGCCGCGCGCTCGCTGGCGCATCTGGTGACAGCGGCCCAGGGTGATGCACGGCTTTTCCACACCGACTTCTCGGCCTGCAATGACTACCTCGACGGTCTCGACGCCGCCACCAAGGTGCAGTGCCCGGCGGCGCTGGTGCTCGGTCAACTCGACCAGATGACCCTGCCCCGCGGCGCCGTTGAGGTGGCGCAGCGCCTGAGAGCAAGCGTGCACACCGTGCCCGCCGGGCACTACCTGATGCAGGAGAGCCCCGACCCCGTGTTGGGCGCATTGCGCGACCTGCTGCGCTGAGCTGCGGCACGCGCTGGCTTCAATCGCCCAGCGCTTCGGCGAGCGTGGCGCGGTCCAATGCAGCGCGCACGGCGAAGGCACTGCTGGCGCCGCCCGGCGCCAGCAGCGTGCGCGCCACCAGGGGCGCCATCGGTGTCGTCGCCGGGTCGCAGATCAGCACATGGCGGGCGCTGCCGCCTTCGTCCAGGCGTGCCACCCAGTCGATGTCGGCCAGCATGTCGACCAGCGGCTCGAGCACCAGAACGTCGATCTGTACCTGAGCCGCCAGATCGGCCAGGGACAGGCCGCGCGCCTGGGTGTGGCGCGCCAGACGCAGTTGCCGCAAGAGCGCCACCGAGAGCTCGAAGCGCCAGCCGGGTGCGTCGGGTGCGGCGGGCGCGCGCGCCAGCAGGCTGGGCGTGTACGCGGCGATCACCGCGCCCAGCAACACGATCACCCAGCCCAGGTAGATCCACAGCAACAGGATGGGCAAGGTGGCAAAGGTGCCATAGACGGCCGAGAAGGTGGGCACGGTGGTCACGTACCAGGCCAGGCCCTTCTTGGCGGCCTCGAAGCCCACGGCCACGAACAGCGCCCCGGCCCATGCATGAGCCCAGCGCACGGTGGTGTTGGGCACGTAGTAGAAGAGGCCGGCAGTGGTCGCCGCCAGCAGGGCGAACTGCGTCGTCTCAAGCACCAGGCTGACCGCGCCCGGCAGGCCCGACACCAGGCCCTTGGACGCTGACTCGACGTACGACGTCAGCGACAGGCTGACGCCCAGCGCCAGCGGCCCCAGCGTCAGCGCGGCCCAGTACACCAGCACGCGTTGCGCCAGCGGTCGCACCCGGCGCACGCGCCAGATGGCATTGAGGGTGCGGTCGATGGTGAGCACCATGGCCAGCGCCGTGACGACCAGCAGCGCCAGACCCGCTGCGCCCATGCCGCGGGCTTTGCCGGCAAACTGGGTCAGCGTGCGCAGCACGGGCTTGGCGATGTTGTCCGGTACCAGGTTCTGCAGGAAGTACTTCTCCACCCCGCCTTCGAAGCCGGCGAACATGGGGAAGGCCGTGAACAGGGCCAGCATCACGGTCACCAAGGGCACCAGCGCAATCAGGGTCGTGAAGGTCAGGCTGCCCGCCGTGAGGCCCAGGCGGTCGTCACGGAAGCGCTGGCGCAGCGTGCGCAGGGTGTCGAACCAGGGCCAGGCCCGCAAGGTGTGCATCAACACGCGCAGCTGCTCGGCGCCGCGCTCGCCGAGGCTCTCGCCACGGCCTGAAGGACTTGTCATGCTGGCTATGATGCCAGCATGGATGCACCCAACCCGCCCGACGCAGTGGTGAAGACGGCGCGCGCGGTGGCGCTGGCCAGCCTCGTCGGCCTGATCGTGTTGGGCCTGGCCTGGGAGCTTTGGCTGGCGCCCACGGGCAGCGGCACGCTGGCGATCAAGGTGCTGCCGCTGCTGATGTGCGTGGCCGGGCTGCTGAGACACCGCATGTACACGTTTCGCTGGCTCAGCCTGCTGGTCTGGCTGTACGTCATGGAAGGCGCCGTGCGCGCAAGCACCGAGCTTGGCCTGTCGCAGGCTCTTGCGGTGATCGAGATTGCGCTGTGCCTGCTGCTGTTTTCGGCCAGCACGGTGTACATCCGCTGGCGGCTGCGCAGCGCAAGGCTCGCGGTTTGAGCCTGCTGGCCGAACTGCGGGGCGCACTGGGCGCGGCCCACGTGCTCACCGAAGGCGACCTCTCGGCCTGGGAGCTCGACTGGCGTCGCCGCTGGCGCGGCCGTGCGCTGGCCGTGGTGCGGCCGGGCAGCACGGCCGAGGTGGCGGCCGTGGTGCGCGCCTGCGCCGCCCATGGCGTGGCAATCGTGCCGCAGGGCGGCAACACCGGCCTCGTGGGCGGTGGCGTGCCGGATGAGAGCGGCACGCAGGTGCTTCTGAGCCTGCAGCGCATGAACCGGGTGCGCGGCATCGACGCCGCCAACCTGACCCTGACCGCCGAGGCCGGCTGTGTGCTGCAGGCCGTGCAGGCCGCGGCCGCCGAACAGGGCCTGCTGTTCCCGCTCAGCCTGGCCGCCGAAGGCAGCTGCACCCTGGGCGGCAACCTGGCCACCAACGCCGGCGGCACGCAGGTGCTGCGCTGGGGCAATGCGCGCGAGCTCTGCCTGGGGCTCGAGGTCGTGACCGCCAGCGGCGACATCTGGCCGGCACTGAGCGGCCTGCGCAAGGACAACACCGGCTACGACCTGCGTGACCTGTTCATCGGCAGCGAAGGCACGCTGGGCATCATCACCGCGGCGACGATGAAGCTGGCGCCGCAGCCCGCGGCCACCACCACGGCGCTGGCCGCCTGCGCGGATCTGGACGCTTGCCTGGCCCTGCTCCAGCGCGCGCGCACGCGGCTGGGCGCCGGGCTGACCGGCTTCGAGGCCATGAACCGGCACTCGCTCGACCTGGTGGCGCAGCACTTTCCGGCCCTGCCACGGCCCTTGCCCGGCGGGCCCTGGACGGTGCTGCTGGAGCACAGCGACACCGAAGGCGAAGTGCAGGCACGCGAGCGTTTCGAAGCCTTGCTGGGTGCGGCGCTCGAGGCCGGCGAGATCAGCGACGCCGCGGTGGCCGAAAGCCTGGCGCAGTCGCAATCGCTATGGCAGTTGCGCGAATCGATACCGCTCGCGCAAGCCCAGCAGGGCCCCAACATCAAGCACGACATCTCGCTGCCGGTGTCGGCCATTCCCGACTTCGTTGCTCGCACCGACGCCGCCTTGCAACGAGGCTGGCCCGGTGTGCGGATGGTGGATTTCGGCCATCTGGGCGACGGCAACCTGCACTACAACGTGCAGGCGCCGGACGGCGTGGATGGCCGTGACTTTCTGGCGCAGCACGAACACGCCATCAACACGGTGGTCTTCGACGCCGTGGCCGCGCGCGGCGGATCGTTCTCGGCCGAGCATGGCATCGGGCTGCTCAAGCGCGAAGAATTGGCACAGCGCAAGTCGCCGGTGGCGCTGGGCATGATGCGCGCCATCAAGGCGGCGCTCGATCCGCAGGGGCTGTTCAACCCCGGTCGGGTGCTCTAGAAACGTCGGCGGCAGACCTACTGCACCGGGCCCTTGAGCGCGTGCGGCACGGGGATGACCAGGGTCTCGATGCCTTCGTCTTGCAGCGCGCTGCGTTCTTCATGCGTGGCCTGGCCGCGAATGCCGCGCTTGGGCTCCTCGCCGTAGTGGATGCGCCGTGCCTCCTCGGCAAAGCGCTCGCCCACGTCTTCGGTGTTCTCCATCAGCGCGCGCACTGTCTGCAGCCACGCCGCCTGCACGTCGACGGCCTGGGGCGGCGCTTCGGGCTGGCGCGCGCCGGACAAGTTGAGGCGCGGCGCGCTGGGCAGGCGGCTGATCACTTGGTCGGTACACAGCGGGCACTCGACGAGGCCGCGGCCGTTCTGGTCCATGAACTCGTCTTCGGACGCGAACCAACCCTCGAAGCCGTGACCATTGGCGCAGCGCAGGTTGAGCACTTTCATCGTGCCGCCATCATAGGATCGATCGCCACTTGGGCGCTCTGCCAGGCCCATGCGCGGCGCCCACTGCGGCACAGTTGCAGCCAGCGCAGGCCGATGATCGTCTTGACGTCGGGCAACTGGCCGGCGGCCTCGATCGTCTCGAGTTCAGCCTCGGTGTGCAACACGGTCTGCACGAACTCGCCCGCATCCGGCCGGGCGGTGCCCGCAACCAGGCCGCGCGCAAACCAGATCCAGATGCTCTCGGTGGTGTAGGCGGCGGCGTTGTGGATCTCGCCGCCAAAGGCCCACTCAGCGGCCGTGTAGCCGGTTTCCTCGGCCAGCTCGCGCATCGCGCAGGCCAAGGTCGATTCGCGCGGGTCGAGCTTGCCGGCCGGAAACTCGAGCAACACCTTGGCCACCGGGTAGCGGTACTGGCGCACCATCACCAGGCGGCCGTCGTCGAGGATGGGGATCACAGCCACGGCGCCGGGGTGGCGCACGTATTCGCGCGTCGCGCTGCTGCCGTCGGGCAGGCGCACTTCGTCGCGGCACACATCGAGAAAGCCGCCGGACAGCAGCGTCTGGCCGCCGATGCGGTGCTCGACGAGATGGCCGTCGGGGTTGGCCGAAGCAGACGCCGCGGAACCGGCTTCGCCGGGCCGCTGGCGTGCCTGGCAGGCCGCGCCGGGCCAGTGGCCCGGCCCCTCGCCAGGCGTGAAGGGTCCACCGGACCCTTCACGTCCGGGGCTCGGCCCCCTGGGGGGAGGCGCCGAAGGCGCTTCGGGGGGAGTCAATTCAGCTGGCCAGGGCCTTGACGATGGCGTCGCGGCACATCGCCATCAAGCCGCCCGAGAACGGGCCCAAGACCAGCACCGCCGCGCCGTTGAGCGCCAGCAGCGCGGTGACGCCCTGGCTGCGCTCGATGGCGGCGGTTTGCACCGGCTCGTCGAACCACATCACCTTGACGACGCGCAGGTAGTAGAAAGCGCCAATCAGCGAGAACAGCACCGCCACCACGGCCAGGCCGATGTACAGCGGCACGTTGGTGGTGACGAGTGCCTGGATGACCGCCAGCTTGCCGAAGAAGCCGATCATCGGTGGCACCCCCGCCAGCGAGAACATGAACACCGTCATCACGCCGGCCAGCCAGGGGCTGCGGCGGGCCAGGCCGGCCAGGTCGGCGATCTCTTCGCTCTCGAAGCCCTGGCGCGAGAGAAACATGATGAGGCCGAAAGTGCCCAGCGTGGTCAGCACGTAGGCCACCAGGTAGAACATGGCCGAGCTGTAGGCGTTGCCAGCCGACAGCGTGTTGCCGCTGACCACGCCGCACGACAGGCCGAGCAGGATGAAGCCCATCTGCGCGATGGTGGAGTAGGCCAGCATGCGCTTGAGGTTGCTCTGCGCGATGGCCGCCAGGTTGCCCAGCGCCAATGAGGCCACGGCCATCACGATGAGCATCTGCTGCCAGTCGAAGGCCAGGCCCAGCATGCCCTCGACCAACAGGCGGATGGTGATGGCGAAGGCCGCAAACTTGGGCGCACCGCCGATGAGCAGGGTGACCGCCGTGGGCGCGCCGTGGTAGACGTCGGGCACCCACATGTGGAAGGGCACGGCGCCAAGTTTGAAGCCCAGGCCGGCGACGACAAAGACGACGCCAAAGACCAGCACCTCGCGGTTGATGCGGCCGGTGGCGATCTGCTCGAAGACACGGGGGATCTCGAGCGTGCCAGTGGCGCCGTACATCATGCTCAGGCCGTAGAGCAAGAAGCCGCTGGCCAGTGCGCCGAGCACGAAGTACTTCATGGCCGCTTCGGTGCTCAGCGCGTGGTCGCGGCGCAGCGCCGTCAAGGCGTAGAGCGACAGGCTCATCAGCTCCAGGCCCAGGTACAGGACGAGAAAGTTGTTGGCCGAGCACATGACCGAGATGCCCAACAGCACGAACAGCGCGAGCATGTAGAACTCGCCCTTGGCCATGTCTCGCGCGGCCAGGGTGGGCCGGGCGTAGGCCAGCGTGACCATCATCGCGATGGCGGCGAAGAAGGACAGCAACTCGCCCAGCGAGTCGACCACCATCAGGCCCTGCATGGCATAGGTGGTGACGCCGTCGAGGTGGCCGTCGAGGTGCAGCCAGGCAAAGCCGGCGGTGGCGATCTGCGTCAGCCAGTAGGTGGCCGAGGCCCGCTGCGCTGGCGCGACAAAGAGATCGGCCAGCAGCACCACGCAGGCCATGCCGAGCAGCCAGATCTCGGGGTAGGCGGCGGTCCAGTTCATCGGGCTCATGATCTTGTTCTCTTGTCGGGCCGCGGCTCAGCCCGGGAGCTTGGTGAGGCTCACGTGCTTGAGCAGCTCGGCCACCGAGACGTTCATCACGTCGGTGAAAGGCTTCGGATAGAGGCCCATCCACAGCACGGCAAGGGCCAGCAGCGCGAGCATGAGGAATTCGCGGCCGTTGAGATCGGCCAGTGCGCGCACGTCCTCGTTGGCGACATCGCCGAAGTAGACGCGCTTGACCATCCACAGCGTGTAGGCGGCGCCGAAGACCAGCGTCGTCGAGGCCAGCGCGGCGACCCAGAAGTTGAATTTGACGGCGCCCAGGATGACCATCCATTCGCCCACGAAACCTGCGGTGCCCGGCAGGCCGCAGTTGGCCATCGCGAAGAACACGGCAAACGCGGCGAAGACGGGCATGGTGTTGGCGACACCGCCGTAGGAGGCGATCTCGCGCGAATGCACACGGTCGTAGAGCACGCCGATGCACAGGAACATGGCGCCCGAGACGAAGCCGTGGCTGATCATCTGCACGATGCCGCCCGCCATGCCCAGGTCATTGAAGATGAAGAAGCCCAGGGTGACGAAACCCATGTGGGCGATGGAGCTGTAGGCCACCAGCTTCTTCATGTCCTGCTGCACCAGCGCCACCATGCCGATGTAGAGCACCGCGATCAGGCTCAGCGCGATCATCAGCCAGGCGTATTCGTGGGCCGCGTCGGGCGCGATGGGCAGCGAGAAGCGCAAGAAGCCATAGGCACCCAGCTTGAGCATGATGGCGGCCAGCACCACCGAGCCGCCGGTGGGTGCCTCGACGTGGGCGTCGGGCAGCCAGGTGTGCACCGGCCACATTGGCACCTTGACAGAGAAGGCGGCGAAGAAGGCAAAGAACAGCAGCGTCTGCGCCGGCAGCGGCAAGGGCAGCTTGTGCCAGGTGAGGATGTCGAAACTGCCGCCGCTCTTGAAGTACAGGTAGACCAGGGCCACCAGCATGAGCAGCGAGCCCATCAACGTGTACAGGAAGAACTTGAAGGCGGCGTAGACGCGGTTCGGGCCGCCCCAGACACCGATGATGATGTACATCGGGATCAACGTCGCCTCGAAGAAGACGTAGAACAGCATGCCGTCGAGCGCGCAGAACACGCCGACCATCAGGCCCGACAGGATCAGGAAGGCGCCCATGTACTGCGCC
>JANPMR010000014.1:0-1829 GCA_031427055.1 Rubrivivax sp. | reverse complement strand
AACTCGTCGAACGCCGCCTCGTCGCCCGCCGGCACCTGGATGCCGACCAGGATGCGGCCATAGTCGGCGCCCTGGTTTCGGTAGTGGAACAGGCTGATGTTCCAGCCCGGGTGCAGCGCGGCCAGAAAGCGCATCAGCGCGCCGGGACGCTCGGGAAACTCGAAGCGAAACAGGCGCTCGTCGCGCGCCAGTTCGCTGCGCCCGCCGACCATGTGGCGCACGTGCTCCTTGGCCAGTTCGTCGTCGCTGAGGTCGACGTTGGCGAAGCCCTGCTTGCTGAACTGGCGGCCGATGCGATCGGCCTCGTCGCGGCGCTGCATGGCCAGGCCGACAAAGACATGCGCCACGCGCTGGTCGCTGATGCGGTAGTTGAACTCGGTCACCGAGCGCGCTCCGATGGCTTCGCAAAAGCGCTTGAACGAGCCGCGCTCTTCGGGGATGGTCACGGCAAAGAGCGCCTCGCGCTGCTCGCCAAACTCGGCCCGCTCGGCGACGAAGCGCAGGCGGTCGAAGTTCATGTTGGCGCCGCAGGTGATGGCCACCAGCGTCTGCCCCTTGAGCCTGTGCGTGGCCACGTACTGCTTGATGGCCGCCACGCCCAGGGCGCCGGCGGGCTCGAGGATGCTGCGCGTGTCCAGAAAGACGTCCTTGATCGCCGCGCAAACGGCATCGGTGTCGACGAGCACGTAGTCGTCGACCAACTCGCGCGTGATGCGGAAGGTCTCTTCGCCCACCCGCTTGACGGCCGTGCCATCGCTGAACAAGCCCACGTCGGTGAGCGTGACTCGCTTGCCGGCCTTGACTGAGCGCACCATGGCGTCAGAGTCGACTGTCTGCACGCCGATCACGCGCACTTCGGGCCGCACGGCCTTGATGTAGGCGGCCACGCCCGAGACCAATCCGCCGCCGCCGATGGCCACGAACACGGCATCGATCGGGCCCTGGTGCTGGCGCAGGATCTCCATCGCCACCGTGCCCTGGCCGGCGATGACGTCGGGGTCGTCGAACGGGTGCACGAAAACCAGGCCCTGCTCCGCCTGCAGCATCACCGCGTGGCCGTAGGCGTCAGTGAAGCTGTCGCCGTGCAGCACGACCTCGCCGCCCAGCGCGGCCACGGCATCGATCTTCAGCCGCGGCGTCGTCACCGGCATCACGATGACAGCGCGGCAGCCCAGGCGCTTGGCCGACAGCGCGACGCCCTGCGCATGGTTGCCGGCGCTGGCGCAGATGACGCCGCGGGCCAGCGCCTCGGGCGCCAGGTGCGCCATCTTGTTGTACGCGCCCCGCAGCTTGAAGCTGAACACGGGCTGCTGGTCCTCGCGCTTGAGGAACACGTGGTTGCCCAGACGGCGCGACAGGTTGCGCGCCGGCTCGAGCGCGGTCTCGCGCGCCACGTCGTAGACACGGGCGGTGAGGATGCGCTTGAGGTAGAGCGCCGCCATGCGCGCGCCCTTGGGCGAGACGCTCTGGGCGGGGCGCTGCGGCAATGCGCTTGCGGGGCGGAGTTTTCCTGCGGCCATCGGTGCACCAAGAAAAGAGCCCGGAGCCCTGTGAGGAGCCCCGGGCTAAATCCACCCTTGAAGGAGGTGGAGGAGACAATTGGCGGGCGGCCCGCCTGCGCTGCACCACCCTTGCGAGGCAGTCTATCACCGGCATGCTGCGGTGCAATATGCTCGCGGCACATCAATCGTAGAGAGCCTGCTCGAAAGTTCGCCGCGCATTCAGCAGGCGCACCGAAGCAGGGCAAACAACAGGACGCGCACCATGGAATGCACCATCAACTGGATGCCGGGCACCGGCATGGGCTTCGTCGCCGAAACGGGCAGCGG
>JANPMR010000013.1:0-1832 GCA_031427055.1 Rubrivivax sp. | reverse complement strand
AGTTCGGTGTGCATGCGGCGCATCAACGCGAAGACCTCGTCGGCCGCCGCGGTGTCGAGGTTGCCCGTCGGCTCGTCGGCCAACACCAGCGGCGGCTGAAGCACCAGGGCGCGCGCCATTGGCACCCGCTGCTGCATGCCGCCCGAGAGCTCGCCCGGGCGCTTGTCCATGGCATCGGCCAGGCCGACCGCGGCGAGCACTGAACGCGCGTGCGCCAGCCGCGCCGGCGTGACACGGCCTTCGCGCATCAGTGCCGGCAGCGTCACGTGCTCCAGCGCGCTGACGGCCGGCAGAAGGTGATGGACCTGGAACACGAAGCCCAACATCGAGGCCCGGCGCTGCGTCAGCGCCTTGTCGTCGAGGGCGCTCGTTTCCTCGCCGCTGATGCGGTAGCTGCCGCTGCTCAGTCGCTCGAGCAGGCCGATGATGTTCAGCAGCGTGCTCTTGCCCGAACCCGACGGGCCGATGAGGGCGGCGAACTCGCCGCGCGCGAGATCGAAGCTCACGCCGTGCAGCACTTCGGCCTCGTTGGCTTGGCCGAGGTTGTAGCGCTTGCGAACGCCTTCCAGCGCTATCAGCGGCGCGTCCGTCATGACCGGATCGCCTGCGCCGGGTCCAGCCGCGCTGCGCGGCGCGCCGGCGCTACCGCCGCCAGTACGCCGCTCAGCAACGCCAGCGCCGCCACCTTCACCGCCAGCGTCGGCGCCAGCGTGATGGCGAACAGTGGCAAGCCGTCGGTGCCACGGACGAAGTGCGTGAAGGCCCAGATCATCAGCGTCGCCAGCACGACGCCGAGCACCGAGCCCAGCGCGCCGACGATGGCGCCCTGCAGCAGGAAGATGCGCAGCACCTGTCCCTGCGTCGCCCCCATGGCGCGCAGAATGCCGATCTCGCGCCGCTTCTGCACCACCGACACCACCAGCACGCTGGCGATGCCCAGCACCACCACCACCAGCACGACGCCGCGGATCAGCGCCGTGCTGACCGACTGGGCATTCAGCGCTGATACCAACTGCGAATTGGCCTGCTGCCAGCTTTCGGCCTTGTAGGGCCAGCGCGCGGCGAGTGCGTCAGCCAGGCCCTGTGCGCTCCAGATGTCGACCAGCGCCAAGTCCAGGCTGGTCGCGCCGCCAGGCAGCCCGACCAGGCTTTGCGCCGCCCGCAGCGGCACGATCACGGTGCGGCGGTTGAGTTCGCGCACGCCCAGGTCGACGAGCGCTGTCACGCGCAACGAATCGCTGATGCCGCCGCTGACGATGCCGACCCTGTCGCCGACCCGAACCCCCAGCTCGTCTGCGAGATCGCGCCCGAGGATGCCTTCACCCGGCCCCAGCCGAGCTGTGCCGGCGACCACCTTGGAGCGCAGCTGCACGATGCGGTCGTAGCGTTCCAGCTCCACACCGACCAGCGCGATCGACTTCGAGGCCTCACCGCGCTCGGCCAGGCCGGCGACTGCCACCATGGGCGACACCGCGGAATCCTCGGGCATGGCCTCCTGCAGTGGCAGCAGCGTCTGCCATTTGGCCATCGAGCGCGGCTGCTGGGCGCGCGGCTGCGTCTGTGCCAGCACGTTGACGCCGGCCTCAGGGGCGCGCGCCGGCGTGACCACGTTGTCCAGCGCGCTCAGCGTCAGGTGCGCCTGCGCGCCCAGTGTCTTGTTCAGGGTGTTGGCTTGCAGGCCCGTGATGAGCGCCGAGATGTAGGCGATGACGGCCACGCCCGCCGCCACGCCGACGATGATGAGCAAGGTCTGCATGCGCCCCTCGCGCAAAAACGCAGCGCCACACGCCGTTCAAAACCAAGGCGGTAGGACATCGGCCTGACGCGCCTAG
>JANPMR010000012.1:0-4005 GCA_031427055.1 Rubrivivax sp. | reverse complement strand
CGCCATGCCGGCGCTGAAGTGCTTGCCGGTGGACGAGATGACGAGCACGCGCGCCTGTCCTTCGGCGCTGAGCTTGAGCACGGCGTCGCGCAGCGCCGGAAAGAACAGCGGCGACATCGTGTTCAGCCGCTCGGGCCGGTTGAGTTGCAGGTGGGCGACGCCGTCGTCGGCCAGGTCGAGTGCAAAGAAGTCGGTGTTCATGACGCCAGCATAGCCGGCCGCAGACACGAGCCTGCTGCGCCCGCCTCAGGTCGGGCGGGCGTAGCGCCGTTCGACCAGGCCGAACAAGCCCTGCACCACCAGCGCCAGCGCCGCGGCCGGCAGCGCGCCGGCCAGCATGGCCTGCGTGTCGTTGACCGCCAGCCCGGCCACGATGCGCTCGCCCAGGCCGCCGGCGCCGACGAAGGCCGCCACCGTGGCGGTGCCGACGTTGATCACCGCGGCCGTCTTCACGCCGGCCAGCAGCACCGGCCGCGCCAGTGGCAGTTGCACCGTCCACAGCGCCTGTCGCGCCGTGAGGCCCAGCGCGCACGCCGCCATCGTCAGGCCGGCGGACACACCGTCCAGGCCGGCGTGGGTATTGCGCACCACCGGCAGCAGCGCGTACAGGAAGAGCGCCAGCAACGCCGGCACGAAACCGATGCTGCCCAGCAGCGCGATCAGGAAGGCCAGCATGGCCAGCGAGGGCACGGTCTGGATGACGCCCACCGCCCCCAGCAGCCAACCCGCCAGCCGCGGGCTGCGCCAGGCCCAGATGCCCAGCGGCACGCCGACGACGACGGCCAACGCCAGCGAGCCGAAGACCAGCAGCAGGTGTTGCAGCGTCAGGCGCAGCAGATCGGGCGCGAAGATGCGGTCGACCAGGCCGAGCCGCTGTGCCGCGGGTTGCACGCCGCCGGCCAGGAAGCGCCGTGCCGCCTGCTCGAAGCTCAATCCATCGAGTTCCACTTGGGCATTGAGCGCAATCATGGCCGCCTCGTCGATGCGGCCGGCCAGCTTCATCAGCGGCGCCGCGTCGACGCCCACGCGCATCAGCAGCACAGCGTCGTAGCGCGGAAAGAATGCTTTGTCGTCGGCCAGCACGCGCAGCGCGTAGCGGCCCACCTTGGCGTCAGTGGAGTAGATGTCGATGAGATCGACCTGGCCGCCGCGGAGGGCCTCGTAGGCCAGGCCGTGATCCAGCGCCGCGCCCGGCTGCTGCGGCAATGCATACGCGCGCTGCAGCGCCGGCCAGCCATCGGCGCGCACCTGAAATTCGTGCGACAGGCCGAGCTTGAGCGCGCCGGCCGGCAGCCGCGCCAGATCGGAAATCGTCTTCACGCCCAGGCGCGCCGCGTCGGCCTCGCGCATGGCCAGCGCATAGGTGTTGTTGAAGCCCAGCGGCACGGCGGCCTTCAGCCCGCGTGGCGCCAGCAGGCGGTTCAGCTCGTCCAACGGCGGGTTGCCCTCACGCGGATCTTCACGCTTGAGCAACTCGCGCACGATGGTGCCGGTGTACTCGGGGTAGATGTCCACCGCGCCGCTGGCCAGCGCCTGCTCCAGGATGCCGGTGTTGCCCAGGCCCTGTTTGTGCGTGGCCTGGACGCCGGCGTCCAGCAGCGTCTGGCGCACGATCTCGCCCAGGATGTAGCTTTCGGTGAAACGCTTGGAGCCGACGACTGGCGTGGCCTCGGCGGCGGCCGCGGCAAGCGGCCACAGCGGCAGCAGAACGAACAGGGCGCGCAGCAGGATCTGGATCTTCATGGCTGCATTTTGCTGCCGAGCGCACCCACGCAGATCGGCCACCTGCGGACCCACGCCCAGGCTGATGGTGATGACCTCGCCCGCCAGCAGCGCCTCTTGCTCGATGCGCCGGCGCAGGTCCTCGGCCACGGCGGCGGCGCCCGCGGCATCGGTGTCACGCAACAGCACCAAGAATTCCTCGCCGCCGGTGCGAAACAGCGGGTCGATCTTGCGCAGCCGCGCCCGCGTCACCTGCACCACGCGGCGCAGCACTTCGTCGCCGGCATCGTGGCCGAAGCGGTCGTTGACGCGCTTGAAGTGGTCGATGTCGAAGACCAGCAGCGTGTTCGTCGGCTTGTGCCGCCGCCCTTGCTCGACCACCAGGCCGATGGTCTGGTCCATGCAGCGCCGGTTGTAGGCACCCGTGAGCGGGTCGATCAGCGTCTGGCGCACCAGCGAGGCCTGCAACTCGCCCAGCACATTGAGCACGACGTTGATCATCACGGTGGTCAGCAGCAGCGTCGCGCCCACGCGCACCGCGAGCGTTGGCGATTGCAAACAGCATGCCGGCCACCGCGGGCAGCAGCACCAGCGCATACGGCACCATCGGCTTCATGCCGGGCCGCATGACCCGCACGTTGAGCAGCAGCGTGGCAACGACCAGCAGCACGATGACACCGATCAGCAGCCGGCCCTGCCGGAAATTGTTGACCGCCAGCGCCGCCAGCATGGCCGCGGCCAGCAGGCTCACCGGCCGGACGATGCGGCCGCGCAGATCCGCGAGCTCATCCTGGTCGTTCAGCAGTGTTGAGTTCAGCCAGTTGGCAATCGACATCACCGATTGTTGTCGTCAGATCAGCCGCGGCGCAAGCCCGTGCGTTCAACGCCTGGCCAGCAAAGCGTGGCGCAACTGCGCCGCCATGTCCTGGCCGTTCACCAGGCGTTCAACCATCAGGAACACGCCCTTGCCGGCACTGGCACGCGCCCAGGCCTGACCGACCGCGTTCTTCTCGCGCGAATCGTCATTGGTCGTATAGGCATCACCCTTGTATTCGACAACGAAGAGGCGCTCGTCTTCGAGCTCGGCCACGAAGTCCGGGTAGAAGTAGTCGGTTGCGGTGGGCAGCCAGAAGGAAAGGCGTTGCTGCTGTTCGATGTTGCGCACCCAGTGCTTGAGCCCGGGCATGGCGTCCAAGGCTTTGGCGCACTCGAACTCCTCGCCTCGGTCTTTGAGCGCGTGGATGTGCTCGAAGTAGTGCTTGCCAAAGCGCCAGCGGCCTGCGTACAAGTGGCGTGCGGGGTACTGGCCGGCTTGGTAGCGAAAAGTCCAGTCGGGTGAGACGCCCGTCAGCCACCGCTCGCCAGTGCCGTTCTCCACCGCCGGTGGTGTCGCCAGCAGCGTCAACTGCTCGAAGCCCCGTTTGCGCGCCTGCGCTTGCAAGTCATCCAGTCTTTGCATGGCGCTCTGAGCCAGCGCATGGCGCGCGCGCAGCAAACCCGTCAGGCTCAAGCCATGCTCTTGGCGCAAGCGGCCCAACAGGGCGGTGGCCCAGCGAACCACGGCCGCATCGGTAAAGGCGGGCCGTCGCAAGGTGCGCGCCAGCCACAGCGCCAGGTCGGTCTCGGTGGCGTCGGTGGGCACGGCATCCAGCGGCAACTGCCCGGTGTCGGGCGCCTTGCGCAGTTCGATGCGCGTCTGGTTGACGTAAATCTCGAACAGGTCGCTCTGTTCCACCAGCCTGAAGCCGGGCAGATCGGGGCGGGGGTCGGCCTGGTTCAGATCCAGGACGACGATCTCGTCCAGCGTGTCGCGCTCAAACAGGTGCAGCTCGCCCTGCAGACCCCCCAAGCTCGCGGCCAAACCCACACACAGGCGGGGCAGCGCCGCAAACGGCACGCCGCGCTGCGCTGGTGCGCGTGCCGCCATCAAGCGCTGATTGTGCTGTTGCACCTGTGCGCTGATGTCAGCGCGTTGCGCAACGGGCAGCACGGCCAGCACGCGGCCCAGCTGAGCGTCCGACACTTCGTCCGTCAAGTGCAGCATGGCGACAGGCTCTGCTCCAGCCTCGATGGCTGCAGAGCCCCCTGATGCCGCGGCCCACTCCACGCGCAAGTCCGGCTCGTCTTGCAGCGCTGCGGCCACCTCGGCGCTGATGGCCAGCGTAAGCACCGGCCTGGGTGCGGGCAGCGCCACCGCGGGGTCGATCAAGTCGCCCTGCAAGCCGGCATCAGGCAGCAGCACCGCCGCTGCATCCAGCGCCTCGAAGCCCATGCCCTGCACCA
>JANPMR010000011.1:0-3593 GCA_031427055.1 Rubrivivax sp. | reverse complement strand
CGCCGCACTCGCCGACACGCGTGTCGTGCTGCTGAACGGCGCACGGCAAGTGGGCAAGAGCACGCTGGCGCAGCAACTGGCCCAGCAGCGTGCGGGTCAGTACCTGACGCTGGACGACCCGGTGATCGCCGAGCTTGCCCGGAGCGACCCTTCAGCTCTCGTCACTGGCGGGGCAGCGTTCACGGTCATCGACGAGGTGCAGTTCGCGCCCGCGCTGCTGCCCGCCATCAAGCGCGAAGTCGACCGCCATCCTGTACCGGGCCGTTTCCTGCTCACGGGCTCGGCCAACGTGTTCATGCGGCCCAACGCGGCTGAGTCTCTGGCGGGGCGCATGGAGGTGCTGACGCTGGAGCCCTTGTCGCAGTGCGAGCTTGAAAGCTCGCCGCACAACTTCGTCGACGCCTTGTTCAGCAGCGCGCCCTGGGCGCGGCGCACCGTGCCAACCGACCGCGCCGATCTGGTGCGTCGGCTGTTGTCGAGCGGGTTCCCTGAGGCGCTGGGCCGTGCCGATCCGCAGCGGCGCGACGCGTGGTTCGGCGCCTACCTCGCCAGCCTGCTGCAGCGCGACGTGCGCGACTACGCCAACATCGAAGGCCTGCACGACATGCCGCGCCTGCTGGCGCTTTTGGCGGCGCGGGCCGGTTCGCTGCTGAACATGGCCGAAGTGTCGCGCTCGACGGGCATCGCGCACTCCACCTTGCGTCGTTACCTTGCTCTGCTCGAAGCGCTGTTCATCGTGCAGCCGCTGCCCGCGTGGTCGGCCAACCTGGGCAAGCGCTTGGTCAAGGCGCCGAAGCTCCATCTCATCGATGCCGGGCTCACCGCACATCTGCGGGGTCACACAGACCCCGTGGCGCTGGCCTTGTCGCCACAACTCGGGCCCCTGCTCGAAAGCTTTGTCGTGCAGGAGTGCCGGCGCCACTTGCGCTGGGCGGACACGGCTGCCACGGCCTGGCACTTTCGTACGGCAGCGGGGCAAGAGGTCGACCTCGTCCTCGAAACCCCAGGCCAGCGCATCGTGGGCATCGAAGTGAAGGCCAGCGCCAGCCTCACCCAGGGTGACTTTCGCGGTCTGCGCGAGCTTGCCAACGCAGCAGGAGAGGGTTTCGCCAGAGGTGTCGTGCTCTACACCGGGGAACAGCTCATGCCCTTCGACACGAAGCTGTGGGCCGTGCCCCTGGGCGCCCTGTGGGCGGGGGGCGGCAGCGCGGCGTGATCGTGTGCGCAATCCAGCGGTCCTGGACGCGCACTTCAGTCCGATCGTGGCCGCCGAGCGCGCCGGCCCGGTGACGGTGACGCCCCCCGACATCATTCGCTACTTCATGACCATCCCCGAGGCTGCTCGACTGGTGCTGCAGGCCGCGGCCATCGGCCAGAGCGGCTAGGTGCTGGTGCTGGACATGGGCGAGCCGGTGAAGATCGTCGACCTGACGCGCGACCTCATCCGCCTGGCCGGGCACACGACGGAGGAGATCCCGATCGTGTTCTCGGGGCTGCGGCCGGGCGAGAAGCTGTTCGAGGAACTGCTGGCGGATGCGGACGACGCGACCGTGCGGGCGCGGCTGCGTGCCGTCGTAGAGGAGTATGGGGGGGGTGAATTGACTAAGTCACAGAACTAAGTCAATATCAAGTATGGCCATCACCGTCAATGTCCACGAAGCCAAGACCCACCTGTCGCGCCTGCTGGAGCAAGCCCACGCAGGTGAGGAAATCATCCTGGCCAAGGCCGGCAAGCCTTATGCGCGCCTCATGCCGCTGGCACCGGTGCCAGCGCAGCGCCGGCCTGGCCGGCTCGAAGGGCAGATTGACACTGCCCGCTTCTTCGACCCCTTGCCAGCCGAAGAGTTGGACGCCTGGGAAGGGCGCTGATGCGCCTGCTGCTCGACACCCACGCCCTGCTGTGGTGGTGGGCCAACGACGCACAGCTGAGCGAAGCGGCCCGGGCCGCGATACTCGATGAGTCCAACGAGGTGCACGTCAGCGCAGCCAGCGCCTGGGAGATTGCCACCAAGCAGCGCATCGGCAAGCTGCCGACGTGGCCGATGCCAACAGGTGGGTTCAACGAGCTGGTGACGGCCGACGGCTTCGTCCACCTGCCGGTCGGGGCCGCCCATGCATGGCGCGCAGGAAGCCTGGCCTGGGCCCACCGCGATCCCTTCGACCGCATGCTGGCGGCCCAGGCCACGCTGGGCCGTCTGGCGCTCGTCACACGCGACCCGGCATTCGCCGATCTGCCGATATCCACGCTTTGGTGAGCATCTGCCAAGTCAGTTGCCAGCGGCTACCGGGGTGAACTCAACTCGGCATAGGCCAGGCGCTACCCGTCCTCGAGCGCGGTACGGACCTGCCAACCGGCGGCCTTTCATCAGGCCCACGTCCATCGGCCTGCGCGGCGTGCCCGTGCCCATCACCGCGACCCGCGGCGAGCCCGCGGCCTTGGCCTCATGGAACCCGTTCAAGCGCGAACCGAACTGCCGAATTTGGGCGTCGTGGCCAGCCAGTTCGCGGCAGGGGCTCATGCCGGGTGGTTGAGGATCTCTAACGACCAAAAGGACTGATATTTCTAATTAGTCGCGACTATTTGGCAGCATCTAGCACAATAGTCGAATGAAGAGGTCTGTAGAAGCGCAAGTCATGGCTGACCTGCGTCGCAAGATGGTGGTGCTGACCGGTCCACGGCAGGTTGGCAAGACCACCTTGGCGCGGGCCCTGATGCCGCAGTTTCCTGAGTCCCAGGTTCTGAACTGGGACATCCCGGCAGACCGCGCCGTGCTGCAGCGCCAGTCGTGGAACCCGCGTGCCGGCCTGCTGGTGCTGGACGAGATTCACAAGATGCCGGCCTGGAAGATCTGGCTCAAGGGCGTGGTGGACGCGCGGCCCGAGGGCCAGGCATTGCTCGTGACCGGCAGCGCCAGGATGGACACCTTCCGGCAGTCCGGCGAGTCCTTGGCGGGGCGCTATCTGGCGCTTCGGCTGCACCCGGTATCGGTGCGCGAGTGGTGCGACCAACAGGGGTCGACGCCCGACGACGCGCTGTCCCTCATCCTGCATCGCGGTGGCTTCCCCGAGCCGCTGCTGGCCGATCAAGATGAAGACGCACAACGCTGGCGTCGCCAATACGCCACCGATCTGATCCGGGAAGACGTGGTCGAGTTCTCGCGCCTGCATGAGGTCAATGCCATGCGCGTGTTCTTCGAGCTGCTGCGCGAGCGCGTGGGCGCACCGCTGTCGTTGGCATCCCTGGCGCGAGACCTGGCCGTGGCGCCCGCCACGTTGCGCCGCTACCTCGACATCCTGCAGGCCCTGTACATCGTCTTCACCGTCCAGCCATGGCACCACAACATCGCCCGCGCGCTGCTGCAGGCGCCCAAGGTGTACTTCTTCGACACCGGCCTGGTGAAGGGCGACGACGGCGTGCGCTTTGAAAACGCGGTGGCCGGCATGCTGCTGAGGCATGTGCACTGGCAGCAGGACACCCAGGCCGCAGACGCCGGCCTGCACTATGTGCGCACCAAGGATGGCGCCGAGGTGGACTTCTGCCTGAGCGAGCAGCACGCGCTGACGCACCTGATCGAGTGCAAGCTGTCGGATCA
>JANPMR010000010.1:0-2425 GCA_031427055.1 Rubrivivax sp. | reverse complement strand
AAGAAGTAGGCGATGGTCGAGACCGAGAAATCGACCAGGATCTTGACCAGCGCGTTGACCTGGTTTTTCTTGCGCACCGTGCCCAGTTCCAGGAAGGCAAAGCCGGCGTGCATGGCCAGCACCATGATGGCGCCGAGCAGGATGAAGAGGGCATCGGTGCCCGGCTTGATCTGGTCCATTCGTGTCTCCTGCGGCCGCTGCGCGGCCTGCGCTTGTCAGCCCGTTGTCAGCCCGTTACGGGGTGGATTGCAATGCGGCGCGACGGTGCCGCGGCGCGCGCCCGCAGCTGCCCGCAGCCGCCGTCCACATCCTGCCCGGCTGATTGGCGCAGCTTGGTCAGGATGCCGCGGCGGTGCAGCGTGCGCGCGATCTCTGCGGCGCGCTCCCAGCTCGGGCGCTTCCAGGTCAGGCCGTCGACCGCGTTGTACGGAATCATGTTCATCAGCGCGTACTTGCCCGACAACAGCGCGACGATGCCCTCGATTTCTTGCGCGCTGTCGTTGACGCCCTCGATCAGCGTCCACTGATACTGGATCGGGTAGCCGGTGGCGCGGGCGTAGCGTTCACTTGCTTCCACCAAGTCTTCCGGATCCATGCGCGGCGCCCTTGGCAGAAGCTCGGCGCGCCGCGCGGCCTGCGTGCTGTGCAGCGACACCGCCAGCGCCGGCCGCACCTGCCCCGGCTGCAAGGCCAGCAAGCGCTCGAAGGCCCGCGGGTCGCCCACGGTGCTGAAGACCAGATTCTTGTGGCCGATGCCGCCGGCCGTGCCCAGCAGCTCGATGGCCTCGAGCACGGCGTCGAGGTTGTGCGCCGGCTCGCCCATGCCCATGAAGACGACCTTCTTCACCCGGCGCTGCGGGGCGGTGGCGCGCGCCAACACCACCTGGGCGACGATCTCGGCGCTGCCCATCTGGCGCACCAGACCGCCCAGGCCGGTCATGCAGAACACGCAGCCCACGGCGCAGCCCACCTGGCTGGACACGCACAGCCCGTCGCGCGGCAGGCGCACGGCCTCGACCGTCTGGCCGTCGGCCAGCGCCACCAGCAGGCGCGCCGAGCCGTCGTCACCCGGGTGCTCGGACACCAGGCGCGCCAGGCCGGCGAGCTCGGCCACCAGTGCCGGCAGAGCCAGGCGCAGCGGCTGCGGCATGAAGTCTTCCAGCCGACGGCGGCCGCCGTCCTGCGCCTGGGCCTGCGCCCAGCGGCGCAGCACGCGCTGCTCGTGGCCGGCGCTGGCGCCCAGGCTGCGCAGGCGTTGGCGAAGTTGCTCGACGTTCTGGATGTGCATGGCGCCACGATTGTCGTATCTCGCCGCCGGCATCCGTCTCGCGCCCGCGCCGGCAGCATCAAGTTCCGTGGCCCGGGGTCGACAATGGACGTGATGGACGGCCATTGGCTTTGCCCCGCCCGGCTGCTTGCGGCCCTGCTTTGCTGCGCGCTATCGCTGAGCTTGTCGCCAGCGCTGGCGTCCGACGCGCGCCTGCTCGACATCGAGGGCCGGCTGCGCGGGCGTCCGGACGCGGCGCTTGCCAAACTGGCCCAGGTGGCGCCGACGTTTCAGGGCACCGACCGCGTCGAGGCGCTGGTGCTGCGCGGCCGGCTGCAAACGCGCCAGGCCGATGCCGCGGCCACGGCGCAGACCGCCACCGAGCTCGAGAGCCTGGCCGCATCGGGCGCCGGGCCCCTGGCCACCGCCGCCGCCGGCCTGGTGCGCGCGCACGCGCTGACCCGCCGGGGGCCTTTCGGCCGCGCCGACCGGCTGATCACCGACGCCTGGTCGCAACTGCCGGCCGACGCGCCCGAGGGGCTGCGGCTGCACTTCATCGAGACCCGCGCGCTCCTCAAGCAGCGCCTGGGCAAGATCGACGAGGCGGTGGCGCTGTATCAGGAGTCGGTGACGCTCGCCGATCGACTGGGCTGGGGATGGGCGCGCGCCGAGCAGCGCACGTCGCTGGCCTACAGCCTGTTCCTGGCACAGCAGATCGAACGCGCGGCCGCCGTCAACAACGAAGCGCTGCGGATCGCGCAGGACGCCGACGACCTGCTCGCCCAGAGCGGTGCCAACACCACCGAGAGCTTCTTCGCGATGGAGCAGCACCGGCCCGACGACGAGTTGCGCGCGCTGCGCAATGCCATCACCTTTGCCCACCGCGCCGGCGCCCGGCGCGAAGAGGCGCTGGGCGCGGCCAACTTGTCCGACTTCTATCTGCAGCGCGGCGACTTCACGACGGCGCTGCGCATCGCCCGCGAGGCCCTGGCGCCGGCGCGCGAGGTCAAGGATCTGGGCGCCGAATCGGTGGCGTTGTCCAACGCCGGGCTGTCGCTGATCGGCCTGGGCCGCGTGCCCGAGGGCCTGCCGCTGGTGCGCGAGGCGCTCGAGCTGCTCGAGCGTGCCGATTCGCTGTCGCAGATGACCGACATCCAG
>JANPMR010000009.1:0-25396 GCA_031427055.1 Rubrivivax sp. | reverse complement strand
CAGTCGACGAAGAACTTGACGACGGTGTTGAAGGTTTCCATCAGGGAGCTCCGGTCGGGGCAGTGGGTTGGGGGGCGGCCGTGGCGGCCTGGGGTGGGGTCGCAGTCGCAGTCGCAGGTGCAGTCACGGTCGCGGCTGCATTGCGGGTCTGAATCTGCGTGCTGTAGTCGACCTGGCGGCGGAAGACCTCACGGTCCACCGGCGCCAGCACTTCGTCGAGCACGCTGTGCACCGGGCGGCCGGACAGCGCGCCCGGCAGCGGCTTCTTCCAGGGCACGATGTAGAGCACCTTGGGCAGCTCGCGGTTGCCGATGATCTGCGTGCGGTCGATGTCGGCACGGTCCTGCGCACTGGCAGCGCCGGCCGCGCCCAGCAGCGCCATCGACAGCAGGCGGGCGAGGGTCGTCATGGCTTGTCGTCCTTGCGTTGCGCCACGGCTGCGGTGGCGGCCGGCGTGGCGGCCGGCGTGGCTGTGGGTGCGCCTGTGGGTACGCCTGTGGGTACGACTGCCGGCTTGTCGGCGTTGTCGGCCGACGGCTTGCGCGTCTTGAGCTCGGCCAGCCAGCGGTTGAGCGTGCCGGCGTCGGCCGGTGACAGCACCAGGCACTGCTGGTACAGCGCCTGTGCCTTGGCCGCGTCGCCGAGGTAGATGTCCCACAGGATGGCCAGGTTCAGGCGCGGCTCGAGCAACTGCGCGTCGCGCGCCATCGCGGCTTCGTAGGCCTGGCGCGCCTGCTCGAAGCGGCCCTGCTGACGCTCTTGCACGCCGATCTGGTTGAGCAGCAACGCGTTGGCGGCGCCTGCATCGGCCACCAGCGCCGCCGGCAGCGGCGGCAGCGCCACGCCAGCCGGCGCCGCGCCGCGCTCGGTCTTGCCGTAGCGCACCGGCTTCAAGCGCGACAGCTCGGCCAGGCTTTGCCTGACCGGCTCGTCGAACACGCCGGTGGCAATGCGCCGCGTGTTGGTCTCGTACAGATCGATGGCCTTCTCTTCGAAAGGAAAGGCCTGCTCCTCGAGCATGACGTTGTACTGCTCGAGCTCCATCTTGTTGAGCTTCTTCGGCCGCTGCGAGCCGATCAGCGCCTTGCCGAAATCCTGGTACACGGCCGCGGTGGCGTAAGTGGCCGCGGTGGTGACGTCCAGCACGCCCACCTCGGCCGCCGCGGCATAGGCCTTGAGCACGCTGTCCATGCGCGCCTTCTTCAGCTTGAGCTGCTGCGCCAGCGGCTCGATCAGCGGCACGCTCTTGTAGGCGGCCAGCGCTGGCTCGGCCAGCAGCAGCGTGGCCTGGCCGCCCAGCTTGCGCGTCAGCGGCGTGCGCGCCTCGCCGGCATCGGCGTCAGCCATCTGCACGGCGCGCACCCAGGCCGTGGCGCGGGCCGGGTTGATGTCCTGCCGGTGCAGCGCGGCGAGCTGCCAGCGTGCTTGCACCGCCGGCTCGGCCGGCTGCGGATAGCGCTGCGCGTACCGCTCCCAGGCGCGGATGGCGATGGCCAGCGAGGGCGATTTGGGCGCAGCGCCGGCAGCCGACTTCTGGTGCAGCTCGGCGGCCTGCCAGTGCGCGGCGCGGGCGATCTCGGGGTCGGTGGCGGCCGCAGCCACGCGCTCGAACTCGGCCGCAGCCTGCGACGCGCGGCCCAGTTCGAGATAGGCCAGTGCCAGCTTGGGCGCCACGTCGGCCTGCAGCGGATGGCCGGGCTGCTCGCGGCGGAAGCTCTCCAGCGTGCGCGCCGCGGCCTCCCAGTCCTTGAGACCGATGAGCGCCGCAGCGGCATCGACCTGCGCGCTGGCGCGCACCGCCGAGGCGCCGGGCAGCGCGCCCAGCGCCGCGATGCGCTCGAAGTGGCCGACGGCGTCGCGCGAGCGGCCCGCCGTGCGCGCCGCCTCGCCCTGGCGGTAGATGGCGGCGGCCTGGCGCTCGACGAATTGATCGCGGCCGCTGGCGCGCTCGGGCGTCAGCGCCAGCACCTCGGCGTAGGCGAGCTCGGCGTCGGCCGGCGCACCCTGCTCGAAGGCGTGGTTGGCGATCACGATCCAGGCCACACGGCGCTGTTCGGCGGCGGGCGGTGGCTGCAGCGCCAGCGCCTGGCGCGCCACCGCGCTGGCGCGTGCGCCGTCGCCCAGGGCATAGAGTTTGTCGGCGGCGTTGGTCAGCACGGCGCCGGCGCGCGGGTCGGCCGCGAATGTGGTGGCGAAACGCAAGGAACTGTCGACGGCTTGCTGGTGCAAGGCAGGGCGATCCGGCGCGGCTGCGTCACCCTCGAGCGCCGCGTAGGCCAGCAGCGCCGCGTAGCCGGCGTCTGCCGCGCGCGGGTCTTGCGCCTGGCGGTAGGCGACCTGCTCGTACTCGACCGCCGCGTCGGCAAGCTGGCGGCTCTCGAACAGCAGCTCGGCCAGCAAGAAGCGCTTGCCCGCCGCATCGGCATCGGTGCCAAAGGCCGCCAGCAGCGCGCGGTACCAGCGCACGGCCTCGCCCACGTCGGCGGCGGCCTTGGTCTGCTGCGCCAGCGCGTGATGGTGGCGCGCCAGGTCGCCCAGGTGGGTCTTGACCAGCGGCTGCGCGCGCCCCCAGCCACCGGGGTTGGCACGGCGGAATTCGCTCTCGGCGCCGTAGCGCACGACGTGGTCCCTCTTGGCCTGCAGCGCCAGGGTCTGGAAGCCGCTGCCCTCAAAGATCTCGATCACGCGCGCCTGCAGCAGCGGCGCCTGCGCGTGCAGCGACTGGCGGCGCACGAAGGCGGCGAAGGTGTCGGCCGCGTCCTTGATGCGGCCTTGCCGGATGTAAAGCTCGCCCAGCTGCTGGTAGACGCGAAACTCGTAGCCGAGCCGCGTCTCGCCATCGATGTAGCGCGGGATGGCCTCGGCGCCCTGCAGGTTGGACAGGCTGATGCTCATGACACGGAAGGTGTCGTCCACCAGCTCGCGGTCGGCCCGCGTGAGCATGCTGACCGTGGCCAGGTCGGCCTCGTCGCGCGCCGCGGGCGGCAGGCCGCCAAGTTTTACGTCGAGCACGCCGAAGAAGGACGCCAGGCCGTCTTCGACACGCCCCTGCTTGAACAGCGCCCAGCCTTGCATGTACAGCGCGCGCTCGTGGAAGGGCGTGCGCTGCTCGCTGCGCAGCACGGTGGCGTAGGCGGTCTCGGCCTGCTTGTAGTCGCGCATCGCAAACAGCAGCTCGCCACGGCGAAAGTTGGACTCAATGGCGTGCAGCGTGCCGGCGTGCCGCTGCACCAGGCGCGTCAAGGTGGCCAGCGCCACCTCGAGCTGGCCGTTCTGCTCTTGCGCGCGCGCCAGTTGGTAAAGCACGCGGTCGTTGCGCGGGCCGTTGGGGTAGGCCTTGAGAAACTCTTCGTAGCGCGCGATGGCCGCCTTGTAGTCGGGCACCTCACCAGCGCCATCGGCGCTCTTGCGGTCGGCGCGGTCCATCTCCAGATCGCCCAGGCGGCGCATGGCCTCGGGGCGCTGCGGCGCGTCGGGCGCCACGTCCAGAAAGCTGCGGTAGGCGGCGATGGTCTGCTCTTCGGTGAAGACCAGCGGCGCCTCGGGCTCGAGCTTCACGGTGCGCGAGGACAGCGAGGCCAGCGTGGGCTGGTCGTCGCCCGGCAGGCGCTTCTTGCCCGAGCAGCCCGCCAGGGTGACGGCCAGGGCCAGCGCCGTGAGCAACAGGCGGCGGCTCATCGCGGTGGCAAGCCGTCGCTGCGCCGCGCCAGTTGCGCGCGGTCGTGGATCTGCGCCATGGCGAGCCGCGCCTGCGCGGCGTAGACGTCCAGGCGTTCCTTCTGGCGCTCGAGCTCGGCCACGGCGGCGTCCTGCATCTGGCTGCTGACCTCGGTGTCGAGCACGGCGATCTGCGGCTGCAGGCCCTGCAGGCGCGCCGTGAGCGTGGCGATGCGCGCGGCAAAACGCGCCTGGCGCGCGGGCTCGTCCTGCTGCGCGCGCAACAGCGCGGCGTCGCGCTCTAGGGCCATGGCCAGCGCGCGTTCGGTGTCGCGCAGGCCCTTGCGCGCGTCCCAGCTGCGTGCGGGCATCTCCTGTGCCAGTTGCCAGGCCAGCGCGCCAGAAACGCGGCGCAAGCGCTCGGCGGCGTCGGCAAGCTCGGGCTCGTCGCCGGCCTTGCGCAAGGTGGCCTGCGAGCGTTCGATGCGCTCGAGCAGCGCGCGCTCGGCCGGGTTGGCAAAGGCCACCGCGTGGCCGTGCTCTTCAACGCGCGCCAGGTCCTGCGCCAGCGCGTCGCGTCGCTGACGCAGCGCCGGCAGGTCGACCGCGCCAGCGCGCGCGCGCACCGCCGGCAGGCGTTCGGCAAAGGCCTGTGCACGCGTGTCCAGCATGTCGGTAAAGGTGCCCAGGTTGCCCTGCCACTGCAGCAAGTTGCCCTGCAGAAACTGCAGGTCGCGCAGGTTCTTGAAGGCCTCCTGGAACTCGTGGCCGGCGAGCAAGGGCGCGAGGTGCGCACTCTGCGGCAGCTCGGGCAACTTGTCGATGCCGGCGAAGGCGCTCAGGCCGGCAATCGGCGCGCTGCGATGCACCAGCGCCTTGACCAGCGCGCCGGCGCGGATGGCGGTGATCGAATCGTCCAGCGCCGAGCGCTCGCGCGCAAAGATGGCCACGGCCTGGCCGTACTTGGCGAGCGCCGAGCCGTAGGCGCCGATCTCGGTCATTGCATAGGGCACGGCAATGTGGGCTTCGAGCACCGCGGCGTCGGCCAGCGGGCGGGCGGTGAGTTCGGTCCAGGGCACGAGCGCGAGCTTGGGGTCATTGAGCTCGGCCGCCGCCCAGCCGAAGCCCAGCAAAGCCTTGTTGGATTGCGCCGCATTCAGGCGCACGCGCTGCAAGGCCACGCGGGCCTCGCGCGGCTTCTTCGACTGCAGCGCGGCAAAGCCCAGCGCCACGTTGGCGCGGTCGCGCAGGCTGCGGATCTCTTCGTTGGCGCCCGGGGCCTGGCCCACCTCATCGAGCAGCGCATTGCCACGTTGCGCGTCGCCGCTGCGGATGAGGGCCACGCCGAGGTTGAAGCGCGCGTACAGGCCAGCGCCGGCACTGCCCTTGAGCGGCTCAAGCACCGCGGCCGCGCCGGTGTAGTCCTGCCGCTGCAGCATCAGCTGCGCCCGCAACAGTTGGCGCTCTTCTTCCAGCGCGCCGGGCAGTGGCGCGGCAATGCGTGCCAGCGACGCTTCGGCATCAGCACCCAGGCCACGCTGATGGCGGATGCGCGCCAGAAAAAACCAGGCGCGGTCGCGCACCGCGGGCGGCGCCTGCCGCTCGATGAGCTGCGCGAAGATCGCCGCGGCTTCGTCGTGCAGGCCGTAAGACAACATCATGCCGCCGCGCAGCACCTCGGCATCGTCGTCGTGCGGCTTGATGCGGCCGAAATGCTGCGACACCAAGAGGCCGGTGATGGCGTCGAAATACTGGTCTTGATAGAAGCGGAACAGCGTGTCGCCGTAGTGCGGCGCGCCGACCTTGTGTGCGGGCAGGTCCGACGGGCCGGCCGACGCCCCGCCGGCGGCCGACAGGGCCAGCACCAGCGCAGCGGCAAGACGCTTGCGCAATCGGTTCACTGCCAGACCTTGACCTCGAACTCGGGCTGCAGCTTGGCCTGCGAGTCACGGATGCGCAGCTCGATGAAGCGCGGCTCGACGCCCTTGTCGAACTTGAGCGTGGTGCCGCGCTTGTAGTCGCGCTCGTGCGGGCCGCGGCCGGTGAAGAAGGCGTCGATCGCGTGCGTGCCGGCGCGCAGGTTGCCGACGTAGATGCGCTGCACGCCGCCGCGGTGCAGCGCCTGCACTTCGGCCGGCGTGTAAAGGTGGCTGCCGACGAGCTTGTCGTCGAGCTTGACCTGCACCGACTCGAGCTCGAACAGCTTGCCCACGTCCATCGACACGAACAGCGCCACCTGCGTGCCAGCCGGGAAGAGCAGTTCTTCTTCGAGCACCAGCAGGTCGCGGTTGAGGCGGATGACCTCGGCCTTGAGCTCTTGCACGCGGGTGTCGAGCGAGGCCTGGGGTGCGGCGGGCGCTGAGGCGGCACTGGCCGCAGGCATCGGCGTCGCGGGTTGTGCGGACGCCAGCGCGGACCAGGCAAGCGCAACGCCCACCAGCAGGCGGGCGACGGAGTGACGTGTGGACATCGGCATGGCGCGGTCTCTCAAAACGTGCCCGAGGCCGCCAGCTGCAGCACGTTGGCCTTGTGCTGGTAGGGCGCGCCGGTGCGCAGGTCGGTGAAGTTGCTGAACTTGAATTGCTTGAGCTCGTAAGACGCGCTCAGCTTCAGGCCGTAACCCGCGGGCAGGCCGGGCCATGCGTAGGTGACGCGGGCGCCGAACGAGTTGCTGGTGAACGCAGCAAGCTGGCGGTTGCGTGAGATGTACAGCGTCTCGCTGCTGGCGTTGTCGCTGTAGAACAGCGCACGGCCCTGCGAGTAGAAGCGCAGCGTGGCGTCCACCAGCAGACGGTCGCCCAGGTAGCGCGAGGCGCCAAGCTCGGTGGTGTGGGCGCGGATGTCCCAGGTGTCCCAGTAGTAGCGGTACTCGGCCCGAAACGAGCTGCGCGAGACGAGCGCGCCGGTGTCGCTGATCGACCGCAGCTTGAGTGCGCGGCCGGTGCGCGTGCGCGGGTTGCGCTCGGGTACCGCGGCGCCGAAGACACGTGCCGCACGGTAGGGGCTGCCCAGGTAGCCGCTGTCCGAGATGACTTCGGCGTTGGCGCTCATCAGCCAGCGCGGCGTCAGGATCTGCGTGATGCCGGTGCGGTATTGCCAATGCGTGGCCTGGTCGATCCAGCCCTGCACGCCCTTGCGGCCCACCTGGTCGCGCCCGCGGCCGAAGCCCAAGCTGACGGTGGTCATGCCTCCGAAGACCTCGTGCGTGGCGTCGAGGTTGAAGTTGTCGGCCTGGTAGTCGGGCTCGGTGCTGCGCGACAGGCTCAGGCCCAGCGTCGAATCGCGCACCACGGTCTCGACGCCGACGTCCCAGGCGGTGCGTGTCTCTTTGAACGGGCTGGCGGTGGTGACGACATCGATCGAGGCATTGCTGACCGCGTCGATGTAGTACTGCGCGCTCAGCGACACGCGATCGGCCAGGCTCTTGCGCACCAGCAGCGCCGGCCCGGTGGCCTTGACGCCGCCGCCGTCGTACACGTGGTAGATCAGCTCGGCCTTGTCTTCGGGCAGGGTGGCGGCACCGGCGGCACCGGTCGCAAGCGCGCCACCGAACAGCGCGCGCCAGTGATTGGCCAGGGCGCGCAGCAGTCGATGCGCCAGCTCAGTTGCAGCCACAGCCGCCTCCTTGCACACCCGTTGCGCCGCGTGCTCCTTCGCGCACGTTGTGGATGTGCTCGCGGTGCTTGTCACCCAGCGGCGAGCGCGCGAACTGCATGATCGGATCGGCCAGCTTCTCGCGCTCGTAGGGCTTGACCCAGGGCTGGATGGCGCAGCCGGGCAGCAGCACGGCCAGTGTCAACAGGAGTGTCAGGCGCACCATGGCTTCACTCTTTTATCAGCTCGCGGATCTGCCGCTCGTAGGCTTCTTCGACCCCTTCGCGGTAGCCGCGGTGCAGATAGCGCACACGGCCGTCGCGGTCGATCAGCACCGTGGCCGGCATGCTGCCCATGTCGTACAGGCGGCTGACGGTCTTGTCGGCATCCAGCAGCACCGGGAACTTGACGCCCCAGCGCGCCGCGGTGGCCGCGCCGACACGCGCGTCGTCGTCGATGTTGACGCCCAGCATCACAAAGCCGGCGCCGCGGTACTTGTCGTACAGGCGGTTGAGCTGCGGCATCTCTTGCTTGCAGGGCCCGCACCAGCTGGCCCAGAAGTTGACCAGCACGACCTGCCCGCGCTGCTCGGCCAGGCGCAGGTTGCGGCCGTCGGCGCCGCGCAGCGTGAAGTCGGGTGCAGGTTTGCTGACCGTGACCACGGCCTGCGCGGCACCGGCACAGGCCATCAACAGAATGAGGAGGATGTGTCTCATGGCAGTGTCAGAAGAAGACGGTGAGGCCGGCGGTGACTTCGAGGTTTTGCGTGTTCTGGCGCTTGCCCAGCAAGTCGAGCGAGAAGATGTGGTCGCGCACGTCGGCCTGCACGGCAAAGTGGTCGCCCAGCAGCAGCCGCAGGCCAAAGCCGACATGGAAGGTCTGGCGCTTCTGGCCGGCGAAGTCGGTGCTGCCCACGCCGCCCAGGATGTAGCCCTGCGTGGCCTTGGCCGTGTTGCGGCCGAAGAAGGCCTCGCCGGGCAGCAGGTTGTAGCCGGCCGAGATGCCGTAGTAGGTGAGCGCCTCGCTGCGGTTGACGAAGATGCCGCCGGGCAGCACCTGGCGGAAGGCCTCGTCGCTGACCTTGCTGCGGCCGTAGCTGCCATCGACGAAGAAGTCTTCGGTGATGTGATACGACAGCCGCAGCCCGCCCACCGCGGCAGAGCCGAAGTTCTGCGTCGCATAGGTGCCGCCGTACAGGCCCAGTGCAAAGTCGTTGGAGGCGAAGCGCGGGCGTTTGACCTCGCGGCGTTCGACCTGCGGCACGATGACTTGTTCGGTGGCAGGGCGCGCGCCGCCCGTGGGCGACGGCGCCGTCTGGGCCCACGCTGGCTGCAGTGATGTGGCGAGTGCCGCGAGCGAGGCGAGCGTCAAGGTGCGGAGAAGGACGGTGGCGTTCAGCATGGTGGCGGCTAGAAGAAGAAGGCCAGACCGGCGCTCACGGCGCGGTACTCGGTGCTTCGGTTGTCGGCCACGAAGGCCGTGTATAGAGAGCCGTCAAGGCGCGCCACGAAGCGCTCGCCCAGGTGCCAGCGCAGGCCCAGCGTGACATGGCCCAGTTTGGCATCGGTGATCACGGCGTCCACGAGACTGGTGTTCGGGATGTTGCGAAATTTGCCCAGGCCGACGGACAGAAAGGGCGACAGGCGCCGGTCCGACCAGGGCTCGGAGGTCAGGCTCAGGTGCCAGAAGTCGGTGCCCGAGAACAGGCCCTGCACCTGCGACACACTGAGCTCGATGCCCACCGTGTCGGCCAGCCGGAGCTGCGTCCACAGCTTGAGCATGGGCTCTTTTTTGAAGCGCCCCCAGGCGCCGCCGAACTCGACGCGGCGAACCAGAAAGTCATCGACCAGCAGCTCACGAAAACTCTTGCTGACGCCGGCTTCGGTGAGCGTGCTCTCGATCTGCGCCCGCGGCACCCAGCCCACCTGTCCGCCCTCGGCGCGCACACGGTACCAGTCGGTGCGGCGGAGCTCGACCACCACCCACTGCTGGCGCTCGACGACGTGGGTCACCGGGTATCCGCGGCCGGGCCCGGTGTGCATCTCGAGATAGGGGCCGGCGACCTGCAGGCGTTCGCCGGCGGCATCTTTATCGGCGGCGCGCGCAGCAGCGGCGCCGCCGGCCAAGGCAAGGGCCAGCAGCGCCAGGCAAAGCCATCGCAGCAGTTTGGGCATCGGCAGTGGGTCAGTCGTGAGTCGGTCGTGGGTCAGTCGATGTTGCAGGCGCCGGTGGCGGCGGCGGCGGGTGTGAACATGCTGTTGGCGGCGCTGCTGAACTCGTCCTGGCCCTCGGGCATCGGGCGGTTGATCCAGTAGCGCAAGGTCTTGGCTGGATCGACCTCGGCGGTTTCGAAGATCACGCCGCCGCCATGCAGCACGCCACGCACCAGCGGCTTGTTGATCAGACGGCTCTGCAAGGGGCTGCCGACCACGGTCTCGCCCAGCGACGAGTAGTAGTTCTTGAACATGTCGCTGTCGCGCAGCACCGCCGCGCCCAGCGTCAGATCGACCACCGGCGCCTGGCCCAGCAAGCGCAGCGCGCCGCCGGTGCCGCTGGCATTGTCGTGGCAGCCGGCCGAGGCGCAGGTGTTGGTGCTGATGGCGCCGTTGATGTTGACACGCAGCGGCGTGTTGAGCACCGGGTTGACGCAGCGCATGAAGTACACGAAGGACAGCTTCTGGCCACCGACGCCGGGCGGATTGGCCACCGTCTGCGGGTTGTCGAAGGGGTTGCTGCCGCCACCGCAGGCGGCCAGCAGGGCGGCCGCCAGCCCGGCCAGCACAGCCGCCGTCATGGGGAATCGCCGGTTCGTCGTCGTCATGGGTCCTAGCAGCCGCTGGTGATCCAGGCGGCGATGCGGTTGTAGTCGGTGCTGGCGGCCGGCAGTATGGGGTTGATCTGTGTCAGCGCGCCAGCCGGGTGCGGCACCGTCGATGGCTTGCTTAGCAGCGCGTTGCTCGCCGCGGCGCAGACGTTGCTGATGAGCGAGAGGGTGACGTTGAGGTCGCCCTCGGCGCTGCCGGTGAGCACGAAGCGGTTGCGCGCGATGCCCTGGCCCGCCGCGTGGCAGCCGGCGCAGTTGGCGCGCAGGATGGGCTGCACCTGCGCCGTGAAGGTGGCCTCGCTCAGCGCGTCCACCGAGCGCACGCCGCTGGCGGCGTCGAAGGGGTCGTTGAAGTACTGGCCGCCCAGGTCCATCCACTCGGCCACCAGCCGCTTCTCGGCCTTGTTGAGCAGCCGGCCGTGGTCGGGCGCGGTGGCCGGCGGGTTGGGGTGCGCCGTGCGCGCACCGGCGCCGGCCAACAGGGTCTGGCCCCACAGGATTTCTCCCAGGCGGCTCTTGCGCGCCTGGCCTGCGGTGCCGGCGGCGCCCGAGCTGGTCTGGACAAGGGCCGGGCCACGCACCACCTCGGGCACGCCGTCGCGCAACTGCACCACGGGGCGGCCGTTGGCGTCGAAGACCGGGTCACCGAGCAGCAGCTCTTCGTACGACACCATGCGGCCGGTGCCGGCCTCGACGGCGCGCAGGTCGAGCTTGACGGTGTCGGCGTGGCAGTGGGTGCAGGTGTCGACGCCGGCGACGCCGCGGCTGCGCGTCCACAGCGGCTGGATGTGCTCGATGTAATTGATGACGCCGTTGACGGGTGCCGCGGTGGCCAGGTCGTCGGCGGCGCTGGCGTTGCCGGTGTAGCGCAGCGAGATCGGTGGCCGCGCCGTCACCCCGGCCTGCGTGGTGTCGGCCCAGATGTCGGTAAAAACCGGGTTGGCCGCCAGCGCCAGCGCCGTCGGGTCGAGCCGGGTGCGCAGCGAGGCCAGTGTCTCGCCGCTCTGGTGCTGCGCCGCCAGCGCACGAACCAGGCTGACCGGCATGGCATTGACGACGGCGCCAGAGTTCAGTGCCGCGCCGCGCCGCGGGCTGTGGCAGCCGTCACAGGTGCGGCGCTCGCCGGGCCGCACCTGGATCCAGTTGGTGTGCGTCTGGATGGCACGGCCTTCGGCGTCGACGATGGACAGCGCCAGCGGCACGTCGGCCGGGATGTGCAGCTTGAACGAGCCGTCGGGCTCGACCGGGGCGTAACCCAGGATCTGCTGCTGCTCGAACTCGGTCTCGCCGATGGCACGGCGCAGGCCCATCGAGCCGCTGGGCGGCGCCACCGCGCGGATGGCGCGCACGAAGCGCGCCGGGGCGCAGTTGTAGGCCGGGTCGGCGGGGTCTTTCATGCGCGCCAGGTCGGCGACCTGGGCCCGTGTGTCCATGGTGTCGGCCGGTGCCTTGAGCGCGATGCTGCGGGCGCAGCCGGCGCGATCAGAGTCGGTGATCATGCCTTCGGCCATGCGGTTCAGGCCGTCGGTGTCGTAAACGCTGCGCACCTCGATCAGCGCCAGCCCCTGCGCGGCCAGCGCGGCGTCTACCGTCGTCGGCTCGACCACGTTGGGCTCGGCACGGGCCGTCAGCGCGATGGGGTCGGTGTACATGAAGCCCGCGGGCGGCGCGGCCACGATCAGCCAGGTCTGCTTCTTCGGGTCGTACATGTAGATCGCGTAGGTCGACGGCGCGTTGTCTTGCACCGCGTCGGCGGCCACGGCATCGACGGCGCGATTGGTGTCCTGCAGGCGCGTCAGTTCGTCCGGCGTCAGCGAAGTGCATGACACGACGACACCGCCGCGCGTGACCTCGCAGGGCCGCCAAGCGACGAGCACGCGATCGGTGCCGTCCCACAACGGATAGGGCGTGGTGGCACGGCCCAGCGGCGACAGGCCGCGGCCGCTGTTGAGGCTGCGGTCGGTGGCCTCAAGCTGGCCGCCCTGCGCCGGCACGGTGGTGTTGGCCGGGGTGTTGAACTCGGAATAGCGCGCCGCGTCGATCATCTGCAGCGAGCCGCCCTCTTGCGTGCGCGACAGCGGCATCAGTGACGAGATCACCTGCCCCGGGTAGCTGCCCTTGGGGTCCATGTCGCGCGGGTGCAAATAGCTGTTGCCGGGGCTGTGCGCGCCGTAGAGCACAAACATGTCGGTGCCGTCGGGCTTGCTGCGGAAGACGGCAAAGCGGTTGCGGTCGGCGACGTGCTCCCAGCGCGCAAACATGATGTCGCCGTTGGGGCGGATCACCGGGTTGCGCTCGTGGCTCTGGTTGAAGCTGATCTGCTGGATGTTGCCGCCCTCGGCCGTCATCGTGTGCAGGTTGTGCACGCGCTCGCGCTCGTATTCGTCGGTGGCAAAGTAAGCGCGGCCCAAGGCCTGGTTGAGGCGCGACTTGGCCTGCCGGTTGGACGAGAACACCACGCCGCGGTTGGCCGGCAGGTAGACCGGGTCGACGTCATCGTCGCTGCCGCTGGCGGTGAGGCGGCGGAAGCTGCCGCCGCTGAGGTTGCCAGTGACGCCCCCGCTCGTCATGTCGTATTCCCAGACGTTCCAGCGCCCGGTGCAGGCCGGCACGGTGCCGCCGGCCGTGGTGATGGTGGCGGTGTTGCTGGCCGGGCAGCGCATCGAGAACACGACCTTCTTGCCGTCGTACGAGACCTCGGGGTCGGACGCGTCGCCCTTGCCCTGCGTGAAGCGCGCCGTGAGGTTGTGCTCGACGGCGCTGGCGCTGCTCTTCTCGCGCAGCATCAGGTCGCCGCCGGGCGCGCTGTTGGCGCCGTCGGTGGGGTTCATGCTCAGCGCCGAGGCGCGCATGGCGTAGACGATGGGCACATCGCCATTGACGGTGACGCCGTCGGCGCCACTGCCTTCGCCCGAGCAAGCGGCCAGTGTCGCCAGCAGTGCGCAAGCCAGCGTGAAGGCTGCCCGTCGGGCGGTGTGCAGTGTCTTCATCGTCACTCTCCAGGATGAAACAGGTCTACGCGGCAATTGCGGGCAAGCCGAGCAGCAGGCCGGACGACGCGTGCAGTTTGCCGGCGGCGTCCACCACCACGGCATCGATGTCGGGCAGGCTCTCCACCAACGCCAGCCCGCGCTCGACGCCCAGCACGAACACGGCCTTGGACAGCGCCTCGCTGGTCAAGCCGTCGCTGGCCAGGATGGTCACGCTGTGCACACCGCGCGGCGAGCGCCCGGTGGCAGGATCGATCAGGTGATGGTGGCGAACGCCCGCTTCGTCAAAGTAGCGCTCGTAGTCGCCCGAGGTCGAGATCGACACATCTACGAGCGGCAGCACCGCCACCACCTCGCCGGCGCGGCGCGGGTCGCGGATGGCCACGCTCCAGGGCCGGCCGCGGCGGTCGCCGATGACGCGGCTGTCACCGCCGGCGCTGACCATGGCGTGCGCGATGCCGCGCTGGCGCAGCAGATTGGCGGCACGGTCGACGGCGTGGCCCTTGGCGAAGCCGCCGAGGTCGATGCGCATGCCGCTGCGGCCAAAGCGAAGCGTGCGGGCGTGCGGGTCGAGCCGCAGGTGCTGCCAGCCCACGCAATCGCGTGCGGCGCGCAGCGTGGCCTCATCCGGGCGCAGGCCGCTGCGGTAGTCGTAGTGCTGGCCCACCGCGGCGTAGCTGATGTCAAAGGCGCCGCCCGAGAGGCGACTGAAGCCGATGGCGCGATCGACCAGGGCGTACATCTCGCTCGACAGCGGCACCGCGTGGTGCGCGGCTTCGCGGTTGATGCGTGACAGCTCCGATGACGGCTTGTGCGGGCTCATGGCGCGATCAATGCGGTGCATCTCGTCCATTACCGCGGCGGCGGCGGCCTCGCCGGCCTGGGCATCGTCGGCCCACAGTTCGACCGAGATGGCCGTGCCCATGATCGCCTCTTCGCGCCGGCGCCATCCGGTGGCTGCACGCGGTGCGCGCTGGGCGAAATCGAAGCGGAGCTGACCGGGGCGGGTGGTGGCGAAAAGCATGGCGGTTCGCCGGGCAGGCGACAACAGTTCTGTACGGGCAAGGTCCGGCGACGGCAAGGCGCCAATCAGGACGCAACGGTAACCGCGCAGACGCGACGGTAGCGTGACGTGTGGTGCCGACCTGCGAGCGAATGCGTCAGATGTAAATCCTGGCGATCCCGGCAGTTTTGCCCGCCGGCGCGCTCACATGCCCTTGAAAAGGCCTGTATAGCTGCGGCTCACTTCGAGCTTCTCGGGGTGGCCCTTGACGCTGACGATCTGGCGGCCGCGAAAGTCGCGCGTGACGCCGTTGATGGCACCCACCGCCACCAGCGTGCTGCGGTGGATCTGCCAGAACTGCCGCGGGTCGATCTCGTCGACCAGTTCCTTGATGGGCTTGCGGATCAGCGCCTCCACCTGCACGGTCTGCACGCGCGTGTACTTCTCGTCGCTGACGAAGAACAACACCTCACCCACCGGAATCATCTGGATCGCCTGGCCCACCGTGGCCTGGATCCACTCCAGGTAGCGCGGCGCGCCGCCCGGGGTGAGGCGGGCGGACAGCTGGTGCAGCAATTGCTGCATGTTCGGCCCAGGCGGCGCATCGGCGCCGCCAGCGCGCGCCTCGAGCCGGCGGCGGATGCGGTCGACCGTGAGCTGAAGACGGTCGCGCTCGGCCGGATTGAGCACGTAGACGGCCACGCCCTGCTCGAAGGCCTCGACCGCGTACTGGTCGTAGGCGGTGATGAAGACGATTTCGGGCAGCAGATCGTCGTCATCGCCCGCATCGCCGCTGCCTTGGCGCGGCGGCAGTTGCGCGATCTGCCGTGCCGCTTCGACCCCGGTCAAGCCCGGCATGCGGATGTCCAGAAAGACGATATCGGGCCGGTGCTCGTCAACCAACTGCACCGCTTCAAGGCCGTTGCGAGCCTCGGCCACGATCTGCAACTCGGGCCAGACCTCGGTCAGGCGGGCGCGCAACTGCTCGCGCATGAGGCGCTCGTCGTCGGCCAGCACGGCGCGCGGCGCGCTCGCAGGCAGGGCGGTATCGGTCATTTCGCCATCGTAGCCGCAGGTGCGGACTTGCGCCGCAGCGCCAGCCACAGCAACAGCAGCGCCAGCCACAGCGGCGACAGCAGCACGCCGGCCACCACGACCACGGCCAAGAGCGCCAGCCCAAGACCTAACGCCGCGGCCAGCAGGGCGACCAGCAGGCTGAGGGGCACAACCAGCGTCACCACCGAACCCACCACCAGCATCACCGTCAGCACGGCCAAGCCAGCGCCAAGCGGGCCCAGCACGGCATGCTGGCCACTGAGACCGTCGGCCAGCCAGGGCTCGCCGTTGACGACCACGTTGAGGCCCTCGTGCGCAGCCTCGGCCAGCAGCACCCATACCAACGCGCCGACGGCGGTGGCCAGCAGCAGGAACAGCAGCGCGCCGGCCAACAGCCAGCGGCCGACGCGCGGCGCACGGTGTGCCGGGCTGGCACCCGGCGGCCGGCCTGGCGCCGTGTTCGGCGGGCCAAAGGCGCGGATGTCGTCGTCGGTCATGCCGCGGCCCCTTCGATGGTCTTGTAGGGCACGGTCACCGTCACGACGGTGCCGCAGGGCTTGTTCTCGGCCACGGTGAGCGAGGCCTTGGGTCCGTACAGCAGTTGCAGCCGCTCGCGGATGTTGGCCAGCCCGACGCCGGTGCCGGCGGTGGCGGCCTTGCCAAAGCCCAGGCCGGTGTCGGCCACCGTCATCTGCAGCTTGCCATGCACGATCTCGGCCGTGACGCGCAGGTGGCCGCCTTCGGGCTTGGGCTCCAGCCCGTGCTTGATGGCGTTTTCCACCAGCATCTGAATCATCATGGGCGGGAACTCGGCCGACAGCAGGCCGTCGGGCACCGCAATCTCGGTTGTCAGCCGCTCTTCCATGCGCACCTTGAGGATCTCCAGGTAGGGCCGGATCACCGCGATCTCGCGGCCCAGGTCGCGCACGCCGTTGCCACTGCTGCCACTGCTGCCACTGCTACCGCTACCGCTGGCCTCGCGCATGGTGGGCATGCTGGCGCGCAGCAGTGCGATCAGGTTCTTCTGCATCTGGCTGGCGCGCGGCGGGTCGGTTTCGATCAGGTGGTCGATGCTGGCCAGCGTGTTGAACAGGAAGTGCGGTTCCACCTGCGCCTGCATGGCGGCCATGCGGGCCTCGACCACCTGGCGCTTGAGCGACTCGGCCTCGGCCGTCTCGGTGGCCTGCGCGGCCTTGACCTCGGCCTGTTTCTGGCCCTTGTAGGTAAATTTGATGATCGCCGAGGCCAACACCCAGAGCAGGGTGAGCTGCATCAGGAAATCGCCGATGCCGATGCGGGTGGTGCGCGTGGATTTGCGGCTGCGGCCCTGTTCGCGCGCCAGCTCTTCTATCGCGGCCTCGGCCTCACGCTGGGCGTCGGCGGCGTCGCGGGCGGCCTGGCGGGCCTCTTCGCGCGCGTCGTGGATCGAGTCCTCGATCTGCCGGCGCGCCTCGGCCACGGCCTCGCGCACGGCGTCGCTCGCCACGCCCGGCGGCAGCGTGATGTGCACGCCATGCTCGGCGGCCGCAGCGTCGCCGGGGCGGCTTGCCGGGTCGGCGGCTGGGGCGGCCGAGGCGGCTTGGCGGGGTATGTCCGGCCGTGGCGTGATGCGGATGCCGTCCTTGCCGATGCTGATGTCGACGCCCTCGCCCTTGCCCGGCGTCTGGATGCGCACCGGCGCCTCGGTTGGCTTGGGCGCGACTGGCGCAGCCGGCGCGACCGGCGCCTTGGGCGGCCGGGGCGGCATCACGATCACGCGCGCCGGCTTGTCTTCGGTGTGTTCGGTGATGGTCCAGGTGAAGGGCGGCAGGTCATGCACGATCGCCATCACGACGATGAGCGCCAGCGCCAGGGCGATGAAGCGGCGCCAGCTGATGCTGAGCAGCCAGTTGGCGTAGCTGTGGAAGGCCCGCAGTGCTGCCGTGGAGAAGCGCTGCCAGCGCTGCTGCCAGATTGCGTTGCGGGTCGGGGCGTCGGTCATGGTGGCGGGGTACAGGTGCGGGACGGGTTGATGCTGCGCACTGTACGCAGCGGCAGCGGCGCCGCCAGCGCGGCGCGATGCAGCGGCGCACGGGCGCGACAGGGTGCAATGGCGCCGGACAGCCCGGGCGGGAAGCCCACTGTCGCCGGCCGGCGCTCTGACGCGCTGTCAGGTGAAGAGCTGGCCGCGTGCCACGTGGGTGATCGCCATCACGCAGGGATGCGTGATGCGCCGCTCGATCGAGATGGCGTAGAACTGATCCGTGATCTCGTCGCTGCGGCCGATGACCTGCACGCCGTACTGGCGGCAGGTTTCATCCTCGACCACGCTGGGTGAGACGAAGACGCCTCGGCCCTCGCGGCCGAAGGCCTTCATCAAGGCGCCGTCGTCAAACTCGCCCACGATGCGGGGGCGGAGCTGGTGGCGTGTCAACCAGGTCTCGAACTGGGGCCGCACCGAAGACGTCGCCCCGGGCACCAGCATCGGCGTGCCATTCAGGCACTCGGGAAAGCTGCCCCTCAGCGTGGCGGCCAGGATTGGCGCGCAGAAGAAGCTCATCGCCGAACTGCCCAGGGGATGGTTGAAGGCCTTGACGCTCAGGCGCGGGGTCAAGGGTTCATCGGCAATCACCAGGTCCACCCGGTGCAACGCCAGTTGCGCCATCAGGTCGTCGAAGCGGCCTTCGGTGCAGATCAGGCGCACCGACTCGGGCAGGTTGAGCGCCGGCTCCAGCAGCCGGTAGGCCACGGACTTGGGTACGGCGTCTTCGAGTCCGACGCGGAACTCGAGCACTTGCGCGCGGCCGCCCTGCTTCTCGCGCATCGCAGCTTCGAGCTCGCCGCCGAGGCTGAAGATCTCGTCGGCAAAGCGCAGCGCGACGCGGCCATCGTCGGTGAGCTCCACGTTGCGGCCGCTGCGCCGGAACAGGCGCCGGCCCAGCCGGCCCTCGAGCAGCTTGATCTGGCTCGACAGCGTCTGCGGCGTGGTGTGCAGCTGTTCGCCGGCCTTGACGACGCCGCCCGCATGCGCCGCGACCCAGAAGTAGTGCAGGTGCTTGAAATTCACGATGCGCTTTTTTCGAAGTGAAATTCTCTAAATATCGAATTTACGCGTAACGGCAAAGACCCTAAATTGCGCAGCGTTATGCATACCCCCGCACCCACAAGGAGAATTTCATGCGGATGAGCACCAAGGGCCGTTTTGCACTCAACGCCCTCATCGACCTGGCACTGCGCGAGGCCGCAGGCCCGGTGGCGCTGGCCTCGATCGGGCAGCGCCAGCGCGTCTCGCTGTCCTACCTGGAGCAACTGTTCAGCCGCCTGCGCCGCGATGGCGTGGTGGAAAGCACCCGCGGGCCGGGCGGCGGCTACACGCTGGCGCGCAGCGCCGTGGCGATCTCGGTCGCCGATGTCGTGCGCGCCGTCGACGAACCCATCGACGAGACCGCCATCGACGGCGCCAACCCTGATCCCAGCGCGGCACTGTGGCGGCGCCTGAACGGGGTGATGCTCGGGCACATGGCCACTATCAGCCTTCACAGCCTGGTGCAAGAGCAACTGGCGTTGGGCGCCGTGGTGACGCAAAAGCCGGCGTCGCCTGGGCTGGCAACGCGGCCCGCGGTCAAGGCGCTGCGCCTGACGGCGCCCAATTCGGTGTTCGCGTTCGGGCGATCCTTCGCGCGCTAGAAGGCGATCGGGCTGCGGGCCCGGTTTCCTTCGGCATCCATCAGCGGCCGCCGCGGCAACGCGGCGGCCGCTGCGCTTGTGCGCGCTACTTGTAGAGCACGCTGGGCAGCCACATGCCGATGGCCGGGAAGGCGTAAAGCAAGGCCAGCGCCAGCACCTGGATGCCCATGAACGGCATCATGCCGGCGAAGATCTGGTTCAGCGTCACGTGCTTCGGTGACACGCCTTTCAAGTAGAAGGCCGCCATCGCCACTGGCGGCGAGAGGAAGGCAGTCTGCAGATTCAGCGCCACCAGCAGGCCGAAGAACAGCGGGTCGACGCCGAACTTGGGCAAGAGCGGGATGAAGATCGGCATGAAGATGACGATGATCTCGGTCCACTCGAGCGGCCAGCCCAGGATGAAGATGATGAACTGGCTGAGCAGCAAGAACTGCAGCGTGCTCAGCCCGAGCGAGAGAACCCAGGTCTCGACGATGTCTTGGCCGCCAAGCAGCGCGAACGAAGCCGAGAAGATCGATGAGCCGACGAAAAGCCAGCACACCATGGCGCTGGTCTTGGCGGTCAAGAACGACGATTCCTTGACGATGACGCCAAGCTCCGACACCGTGCGCGCCACGGCATTGACGGCCTTGGCCTGCCGCGCCGCGACGTAGCGATAGCCGCCGGCCAGCAACAGGCCGCCAAAGGCACCCACGGCCGCGGCCTCGGTGGGCGTGGCGAGGCCGAAGACGATCGAACCGAGCACCGCAATGATCATTACCGCCAGCGGGAAGAACGAGGCCAGGAGCATCTTGAAGATCTCCAGTCGCTGCCAGTTCATCAACCAACTGATGAGCAGCAGCCCCGACAGGCCCAGACCGAACGCGACCCAAAACCAGGTGGGCGCCGGCCGGCGTTCGGCAGCCACGGGTGTGGCGACTGGCGCGGCCGCCTCGACGCTGGCGGCCACTGGCGCTGCCGAGGCCGCGGCCGGGGCGCCCTGGCCCAACTCCGCAGGCGGCGGCTCCTTGAGATCGGCGCCTTCCTTCGGCGGCTCTTGCAGCCCGCCGATTTCCTTGGGCGGCTCTTGCAGACCCGAGGACTCGGCCGACCTGTCTTCTTCAGCCGAGATCGCACCGCCGGCCTGCACCAAACCGCCGGTATCGACAAGCGCCGCGGGTGCCGTGGCGCCGGCATACATGAGCACCAGCAGCGCAGTGATGGAAATCGCCGGCAACAGGGAAACGAGCAATTGCGTCACCACCTGGCCCTTGGGAAGGGAGGCAATGCGCAGGGCGCCAAACAAGCCGGCCAGCGCATTGCCGCCACGCGCGCTGAGCGCCTGGGACAAGGGCGGCAGTGGCACGTGCCGCTCGGACTCTGGCAGCGGCGGCGCGAGGTGGGGCTTCCACTTGGCGACGATGATGACGTAGCCCACGTACAGGGCGGCCAGCATGATGCCGGGGAAGAAGGCGCCGGCATACAGCTTGACCACCGAGACCCCTGCGGTGGCACCGTAAACAATCAGCATCACCGAGGGCGGAATCAGGATGCCCAGGCAGCCCCCGGCGGTGATCGCGCCAGCGGCGAGCTTGATGTTGTAGCCGCCGCGCAGCATGGCCGGCAGAGCCAACAGGCCCATCAGCGTGACCACCGCGCCGACGATGCCGGTGGCGGTGGCAAAGATCGCGCAGGTGACGATGGTGGCCACCGCCAGCGCGCCAGGCACCCTGGCCAGCGACAGGTGCAGGCTCTTGAACAGCTTCTCGATCAGGTTGGCGCGCTCGACCAGATAACCCATGAAGACGAACAGCGGGATCGCGATCAGCACGTCGTTGGACATCACCGAATACGCGCGCTGCACCATCAGATCGAGGATCTGCTGCACGGCCAGATCCGGGTTCACGCTGCGGTACGCGACCCAGCCGAAGAACACGCCCATGCCCATCAGCGTGAACGCGGTCGGAAAGCCGAGCATGATGGCCACGACGATCAGCCCCAGCATCAGCAAGCCCAGCGCACCGAGATCGGCCCGGCTCAGGTGGCCGTCGAACAACCCCGCCCAGGGCGTGAAGGTCACCACCACGGCGAGGATGATCGCCATCAGCGTGAAACCGAACCACAGCTCTTTGCGGATCGTCATTTCGTGCCCCCTTGCTGCACGACGAACCGGTCGAGCTTGTCGATGTCAGCGTCCTTCACATGCACCATCTCTTTGAGTTTGTCGACATCGACCTCTTCCACGTCTTCCTCGCGCGAGGGCCAGGCGCCTTGCTGGATGCAGATCACGCAGCGCACGATCTCGACAAGGCCTTGCAGCAGCAAGATGGCCCCGGCCATCGGCAGGATGGTCTTGAAGGGATAGATCGGCGGGCCATCGGCCGTGACATTGGAGTGCTCGTGGATCGCCCAGGACTCTGCCGCGAAGTAGTAGCCGGCATAGGTGAGCGCAAAGACCCCTGGCATGAAGAACAGGACGAACAGGATCAGGTCGATCGTGGCCTGCGTGCGCGGCTCGAAGAATCCGTACAGCACGTCGCCACGCACGTGGCCGGACTTGGCCAGCGTGTAGGCGCCGGCCATCATGAACAGGGTGCCGTACAGCATGATCATGACGTCGAAGGCCCAGGCGTGCGGCTTGTCCAGTGCATAGCGCGAAAACACCTCCCAGGTGATCAGGAGCGTCAGAGCGACGATCAGCCAGGAAAACGCCTGGCCGATGAAGGTGCTGATCTTGTCGATCATCAGGAGCAATTGCTGCATCGCGGGCCTGCTAGAAGTGAGTCGGCCATCCGGACACGGTCCGGAGGGCCGAAGACGGAACAGAGGGCAAATCACCCCTTCTTGGGCGCCGGCGCCTTGGCGCCGAAGAAGTGGTTCACCGACATGCGACGGCTGATGTTGTAGTCCTGGTCCCACTTCACGACGCGCTCGGCAAAGGCCCGCTGCGATTCGGCGATTTCCTTGAACAGCGGGTTCTCGGCCGACTTCTTTTCGAGGATCTCGCTCCACACCTTGAGCTGCGCCTGCAGCACCGTGTCGGGCGTCTTGTAGAACTTGACCTTGTCCGTGGTCTGCAGCTCGATGTAGTCCTTGGAGTAGCGGTCGATGCCCTTCCAGGCCATGTCGGATGACGCAGCTTCGACGCCATTGCTGATGATCGCCCTCATCTTCTCGGGCAGCGCGTCGTACTTGGTCTTGTTGAAACTGATCTCGAAGGTCTCGGCGCTCTGGTGATAGCTCTGCAGCATGCAGACCTTGGAGACATCGGGGAAGCCCAGGATGCGATCGGACGTGGCATTGTTGAACTCGGCACCGTCAAGCAAACCGCGGTCCAGCGCCGGCACGATCTCGCTGGCCGGCAGCGCGTTGACCGCAGCGCCCATGCCCGTGAACATGTCGATGGCCAGGCCATTGGTGCGGAACTTCAGGCCCTTGAAATCTTCAGGCTTGGTGACCGGCTTCTTGAACCAGCCCAGCGGCTGCGTCGACATCGGGCCGCAGAGGAAGGACACGACGTTGCCGCCGATCGACGCATAGAGCTTGTTCAATAGCTGCTGGCCGCCGCCGTACTTGTGCCAGGCCAGCAGCATGTGGGCGTCCATGCCAAACATCGGGCCGGAGTTCCACAGCGCCAGCGCGTTTTGTTTGCCGTAGTGGTAGCCCAGGATGCCGTGGCCGCCATCCAGCGTGCCTTTGGAGATGGCCTCGAACAGGCCGAAGGCCGGAACCACCGAGCCGGCGGGCAGGACTTCAATTTTCAGTTCGCCGCCGGCCATGTCGTTGACCTTCTTGGCGAAGTCGGTGGCCATCTCATGGAAGATGTCCTTGGCCGGCCAGGTGCTCTGGAAACGCAGGCTGGTGACGGCGGGCGTCTGGGCAAAGGCGGGTGCCGCCATGGCGCCGGCGCCGACGGCACCGGCCGCGGCGGACCTGAGGAAGCGGCGGCGCGGCGCCGCTTGCTTGAGCGATTCGGTCATGGCTTGTCTCCTGTGGGGGTGGGCGGCCCTACCCAGGGATTTGCGGGCCAAGTCAACGGCGGACTATCGCCACCCCCCTGGCTCGCCACAAGTCGGTGTAACCCCGCACGGCGGCGACAAGCTGTCGCCTGAAGTCGCACTTGTCCCTCGCTGGAGAGGCGCTGCAAGGCCCGCGGGCCGTGTCAGGTCGAAACAGTTTTAACTGCAGCGACGCAATCGCCGCCGCTGCCCCGCGGCGAACCGTCAGCGTCGCCGCGCCTGCACCTGCACCAGCAGGCGCACGCGGTCGGCCACGAAGGGCAGGCCGAAAGTGGCGCCGAAGACGCTGCGCCGCAGCTCGGCCTCGAAGTCGCCGCCGCAGAGTTCACCCTCGGCATCCGGGCGGCAGCCAAAGCGTTGCGCGCGCAGCGACAGCGGCTGGCTGATGCCGCGCAGCGTGAACTCGCCGCGCACTTCGGCCAGCCGCTCGCCATCGAAGACAAAGCGCGTGGCGACGAAGAAGGCTTCGGGGTGGCCCGCGCTGTCAAACAAGTCGGCCTCGCGCAGCCGGGCGTCGAGGATGGGCACGCCAGTGCTGACGGCGGCGGTGGGCAAGCGCAGGCTGATCTCGCCGCGGCGCTGCTCGCGATCGAGCAGCGCCGTGCCCTCGATGCGGCCAAGGCGGCCGCGCAACGTGGAGGTGCCGAAGTGCAGGACCTCGAAGTGCACGAAGCTGGCTTGGGGATCGATCTGGTACGTCGCCGACGCGGCGTGGGCGACACCTGCGCCCAGCATCGCCGCCACGATCAGGCCGTGGAGGGCGGCACGCGGAGTCATGCGCAGATGATGAGGCCGTGGCCTGCGCCGGGCGCGGCTACTGCCGAATGGCCTCGATCTGCAGCACCAGGCGCACCTTGTCGGCCACCAGATCGGGCGCGTAGGTGCTCATGCCCCAGCGCGTGCGCTCGATCGTGGTCTCGAAGTCCCCGCCACAGGCTTCGACCTTCAGAAAGGGATGCAGGTAGCAGTTGAAGCGCGCCGCCCGCAGCGTCACCGGCAAGGTCTTGCCCAGCAGGGTGAGCGCGCCGGCCACCTCGGCCAGTTTGTCGCCCTTGAAGGCAAAGCGGTCGGACACGAAGCGGGCGGACGGAAACTTGCCGGTGTCGAAGAACTTGTCGCCCTTCAGCTCCTGGTCGAGCGCCGGCACGCCGGTGTTGACCGAGGCGATGTCGATCGTGATGTCGACCCGGCCCTTGCGTGCGGCGCGGTCGAACTCAAGCGTGCCTTCGCTCTTGTCGAAGCGCCCGCGGCTGGTGGACAGGCCCAGATGCAGCACCTCGAAGTTGACAAAGGTGTGCGTGGCGTCGATGGCGTAGCTGGCCGCTTGCGCGGGGGCGGCACTGAGCAGCGTCAAGCCCAGCGCCAGTGCGGCGACAAGATCTCTCATCAATCGGACTCCAGGGTGGGTTGGACACGGCCGCCGAGCACCCGCGTGAAGCGCACCTGCACGTCCTTGGCCGGCAACGAGGGGGCGGCCCACTCAGTGCCCGCCGCCTGCCTTCTCGCCGGCCTTGAGCCGGTACACCGTGCCGCAATAGGGGCAGCGGCCTTCGCCGGTGGTGGCCACGTCGATGAACACCTTGGGGTGGTTGCTCCACAAGGCCATCAGCGGGTTCGGGCAATGCACGACGCCGGGGCCGAGCAGATCGGCGCTGGCGAGTTCGACCAGAGACTTGGCTTCGCTCATGTCCATCACACCTTGGTCAGCCACTCGGCGTACTTGGGATTGCGGCCGTTGACGATGTCAAAGAATGCCGCCTGGATCTTCTCGGTGATCGGGCCCCGGCTGCCGTTGCCGAGCTCGATGCGGTCGAGCTCGCGAATCGGCGTCACCTCGGCCGCCGTGCCGGTGAAGAAGGCCTCGTCACAGATGTAGACCTCGTCGCGGGTGATGCGCTTCTCGATCACCTTCAGGCCCAGGTCTTCGCAGATGCTGAAGACGGTGTTGCGCGTGATGCCGTTGAGCGCGCCGGCCGACAGGTCGGGCGTGTAGACCACGCCCTTCTTGATGACGAACAGGTTCTCGCCCGCGCCTTCGCTGACGAAGCCGGACGCATCGAGCAGCATGGCCTCGTCGTAGCCTTCGTCGGTGGCTTCCATGTTGGCCAGGATGCTGTTGGTGTAGTTGCTCACCGCCTTGGCCTGCGTCATGGTGATGTTGACGTGATGGCGCGTGTAGCTGCTGATCTTGACGCGGATGCCGCGCTTCAGGCCTTCCTCGCCCAGGTAGGCGCCCCAGGGCCAGGCCGCGACCATCAGGTGGATGGTGTTGCCCTTGGGACTGACGCCGAGCTTCTTGTCGCCAATCCAGGTCAGCGGGCGCAGGTAGCAGCTTTCCAGCTTGTTGACGCGCACCACCTCGCACTGCGCGTCCATCACCTCTTGCGGGGTGAAGGGGATCTTCATCCGAAGGATCTTCGCGCTGTTGAACAGCCTCTCGGTGTGCTCCTGCAGGCGAAAGATGGCTGTGCCCTGCGCCGTGTTGTAGGCGCGCACGCCCTCGAAGGCGCCGCAGCCGTAGTGCAGGGTGTGGCTGAGCACGTGGATCTTGGCGTCGCGCCACTCGACGAGCTGGCCGTCCATCCAGATCTTGCCGTCGCGGTCGGAC
>JANPMR010000008.1:0-1573 GCA_031427055.1 Rubrivivax sp. | reverse complement strand
TGCGCTAATACCGATGGAAATCATCGGCGGCATGGGATCGCTGCCGGGTTCACTGGTGGGAGCTGCGGTGTGGCTGCTGCTGCCCTCCATTATCACCGGGGTGGCATCCCAGGCGGGTAACTCCACCGGGCTGATGCGTGTCCTGCTGATCGACCACAAAGCGCAGTTAGTTCAGGTGATCTTCGGTATGTTGGTGATCTTACTGCTAATATTTGCGCCGGGCGGCATTGCCAGCATGGGTGTCAAGTTGCGCAGCCGCTGGTCGGCCTGGCGGGAAAAATAATGAACAACATGCTTGAGGTCAAGAGGCTCTCGGTGGGCTACGCGCGCAAGGTCCTGGCGCTGGAAGAGGTCACCCTGTCCGTACCCAAGGGCAGCATTGTGGCCCTGCTCGGTGCCAACGGTGCCGGCAAGACCACGCTGATCCGGGCTGTCACAGGTCTATTGGGCTTGCACCATGGGCACGTGACGCAAGGCAGCGTGCTGTTTGACGGCAGATCCGTGCTGGGCCTGCCCTCGCACCGCTTGGTGCGCTTGGGCATGGGGCTGGTGCCCGAAGGTCGGCTCATCTTCAAGCAGCTTAGCGTTGCAGAAAATCTTAACGTGGGTGCAGCAATCCTGCCGCGCTCGTCTGTCATCGAGCGCATGAACGCGGTGTACCAGCTATTCCCCCGCCTGCTGGAGCGGCGCGAACAGGCGGCCGGCTGGCTGTCGGGCGGCGAGCAGCAGATGCTCGCACTCGGCCGCGCGCTGATCGGCGGGCCCAAGCTGCTGCTGGTCGACGAGCTGTCGCTCGGCTTGGCGCCCTTGATCGTGCAAGCGATCTACCAGCAATTGCGGGTGGTCGGCCAGACGCTTGGCACCTCGATGCTGGTGGTGGAACAGAACGCGCGTCTGGCGCTGAAGTTCGCGACCACGGCCTACGTGCTCGACCGCGGCCGCATCGCGGCCTCCGGTCCGGCGCGCGAAGTGGCCGCCAGCAGCGCGATCGAGGACCTGTACCTTGGCCGCAAGCAACACCCTGTTGAGACGGCATGATGGCCAAAACCCTGCTCGACGTGCAGCGCCTGCAGATGCGCTTCCAGGGCATCACCGCGCTGGACGATGTGTCGTTCACGATCGACGAAGGCTCCATCACCGCGCTGATCGGCCCGAACGGTGCGGGCAAGACGACGCTGTTCAACTGCGTCACCGGCATGTACGTGCCGACCGCCGGCAAGGTGTTCTTCGACGGCCACGACATCACCGCTCACAAGGCGCACGAGATCTCGCGCCACGGCATCGCGCGCACCTTCCAGAATTTGGCGCTGTTTGGTGGACTGACGGTGCTCGACAACTTGATCGTCGGTGCCTACCGTCACGGCAGCAGCGGCCTGCTGCAAGGCGCATTGGCCAGCGGTCGCGCGCGCGCCGAGCAGCGCGCCGCGGTGCAGCAGGCGCATGAGGTGCTCGACTTCCTCGGCATGCCCGAGATCGCCGGCCTGATGCCCGGTGAACTGCCCTACGGCCGGCAGAAGCAGGTCGAGTTCGCGCGCGCGCTGATGCAGAAGGCGCGCCTGGTGATGCTCGACGA
>JANPMR010000007.1:0-5720 GCA_031427055.1 Rubrivivax sp. | reverse complement strand
TCGTACCTGCTGAAGCGGGTGTCGCACGACGAACCCTGGCTGCCGCGCCAGCTGCTGCGCTTGTACGAACCGGTGCTGGCCTGGGCGCTGAAGCGGCAGGCGGTGGTATTCATTGCGGCGGCGGCCCTGCTGGTGCTCGCCGCGGGCGTGTACACCCAGGTCGGCAAGACCTTTCTGCCCGAGATGGACGAGGGCGACATCATCGTCGGCATCGAGAAGCTGCCCTCGGTGAGCCTGGAGGAAACCGCGGCGCTGGACCTGCTGGTGCACCAGACGCTGATGAAGAACATTCCCGAGATCACCGGCGTGGTGGCGCGCGCGGGCTCCGACGAGATCGGCCTCGACCCGATGGGGCTGAACCAGACCGACACTTTCCTCGTGCTGAAGCCGCGCGCGGAGTGGAGCATGGCCAGCAAGGACGCGCTGATCGCCCGCATCCGTGAGGTGCTGGACCAGATGCCCGGCATCAGCTACAGCTTCACGCAGCCGATCGACATGCGCGTGTCGGAAATGATCATCGGCGTGCGGGGCGACCTGGCCATCAAGATCTTCGGGCCCGACCTCGGCAAGCTCAACGAGCTGGCGTCACAGATCGAGGGGTTGATGAAGACGGTGCCGGGCAACCAGGATGTCTACACGGTCGAGAACGACGGCGTGCAGTACCTGCGTGTGGTGGTGGACCGTCTGGCCGCCGGCCGCTACGGGCTGTCGGTGGAAGACGTGCAGGACGCGCTGCGCGTTCAAATCGAGGGCCAGCGCGCCGGCACCGTGATCGACGGCAACCGGCGCATCCCTATCGTCATCCGCGGGCCGGATAGGGTCAAGGTGTCGCCGGCCGAGTTCGCCGCGCTGCGCATCGCAGCGCCCGACGGGCAGAGCGTGCCGCTGGAAACGCTGGCGCGGCTGAGCCGAGAGAGCGGGCCCGTGAAGATCGACCGCGAGATGGGCAGCCGCTACAGCGTGGTCATCGCCAACGTCACCGGGCGCGACTTGGTGGGTTTCGTCGAGGAGGCCAAGGCCAAGGTGGGCGCCGGCGTGAAGCTTCCGACCGGCTACCGCATCAGCTGGGGCGGCCAGTTCGAGAACCAGCAGCGTGCGGCGGCGCGCCTGGCGCTGGTGGTGCCGCTGGCCATCGGCTTCATCTTCCTGAGCCTGTTCTCCACCTTCGGCTCGGTGCGGCAGGCGCTGCTGGTGCTCAGCAACATCCCGTTTGCGCTGGTCGGCGGCATCGTCGCGCTGTGGGTCACCGGCGAGTACCTGTCGGTGCCGGCCTCGGTGGGCTTTATCGCGCTGCTGGGGATTGCCGTGCTCAACGGCGTGGTGCTGGTGAGCTACTTCAACCAGCTGCATGCCGAAGGGCAGGACCTGCTCACCAGCGTGACCCAGGGTGCACGCAGGCGCTTGCGACCCGTGCTGATGACGGCGTCGATCACCGCCTTTGGCCTGATCCCGCTGTTGTTCGCCACCGGGCCGGGGTCGGAGATTCAGCGGCCGCTCGCCATCGTCGTGATCGGCGGGCTGATCACCGCGACAGCGCTGACGCTGATCCTGCTGCCCATCCTGTATCTGCGCTTTGCTCATTCACGCGCCGATTCACGCAAAGCCGGCTCGAGCGGCGCTTTTCAGACGGAGGCCACCCATGGCTGAATCACCCAGCGACTCACCCAGCTATTGCCTGACCCTGATCTGTCCGCCGACGGTGGAAGAAAAACTGCTTGACGCGCTGCTGGCCAACACGGGCAGCGAGGTCTTCACCAGCACGCCCACGCATAGCCATGGCACGGCGCAGGGGCGGCTGAGTGCAACCGAGCAGGTGATGGGCCGCAGCCGTGCGATGCAGGTCAACGTGCTGTTGACGGGCGACGAGATGACGCGGCTGCGTGAGCTGCTGCAACGCGACTTCGCGGGCACCGGTGTGCGCTACTGGGCCACGGCGCTGGCCTTCGACGGGGAGTTCGCATGAAGCACCACAATCTTGCTTGTCTCTGTGCCTGGCTGTGCGCCGTGACCCTCGTCGGACCGGTGGCGGCACAGGACCAGCCGACGCCCAAGGATCTGCCATCGACGGCGCAGGCCCTGGCCTGGATCGACAAGGACTCGGCCGTGGTGGAGGCGCGCCGTGCGCTGGCCGCGGCCGGGCATGGGGCCGCAGCGCTGGCCGCCGGTTCGCATGAGTGGACGGCACGCGCCAACACACAGCGCCGCGACGTGCGCAACACCGGCAACTCCACCGAGTGGTCGGTGGGGATCGAACGCGCCGTGCGCATCGGCGGCAAGGCCGGGCTGGACAAGCAGCTTGGCGACGTGGATCTGGCCATCGCGCAGGCGCGCATTGGCGAGGCGCGGCACGAGGCGGCGCGCGCCCTGGCCGACCTGTGGCTGGGCTGGCTGGCCGCCGGTCGCGCGCGCGACCTATTGAAGGACCAGTTGTCTTTTGCCGAAGGCAACCTCGCTGCGGTCGACAAGCGCAAGCGGGCCGGCGACGCTTCGATGCTGGACCTGAACGTCGCCCAGACCGACTTGGCCGAGGTGCGCCGCCAGGCCAGCCAGGCCGACACCAACCTGGCCAAGTCGCGTGCCAAGCTGCGGGTGCGTTTCCCTGGCGCGCCGCTGGAGGCGGTTGCACTCACCGACCCGGTTGACCCGATGTGGCCCGAGGCCCGCTGGCGCGAGCGCATCGTGGCCGAGGCCGACCCGCTGAAGATCGCCGAGGAGCAGATTCGCAAGGCCGAGCTGACGGCTTCGCGCACACGTGCCGACAGGCGACCTGACCCGACACTGGGCGTGTACACGGCAACCGAGGCGTTCCGCAAAGAACGTGTCACCGGCATCAGCATCAGCATCCCCTTAGGCGGCAGCTACCGCGAAGAGCGGCTGCGCCAGTCCTTGCAGGAAACCGAGGTTGCCCGCGCCGCGCTCGACCGGGTGCGCCAGGGCATCGAGAGCGAGATCGCCGAAACCTATGCCGATGCCGCCGGCAGCGTCGAACGCTGGCGCCTGGCCGAGCGTGGCGCCGAGGCGGCGGCTGAGAACGCGCGACTCACGCAACGCGCGTACACGCTGGGCGAGCTTGACCTGCAGTCGCTGCTGCTGGTGCGGCGCCAATCCCTGGAAGCTTCCCGCGCGGCCGTGGATGCGCGCGCCGAAGCGCTGCGCTGGAACTACCGCCTGCTGGTCGATGCACACCTGATCTGGGACCTGGCACATGACTGAAACCTCTGCCGCTGGCGCAGCCAGCCTGCGCGCGCTGATGACGCGCGAACGCTGGATCGAAGTCGCGCGCATCGTCACCACGGGCCTGGCCGCGCTGCTGTTCTGGCGCGGCCAGGTGCCGGTGGGAGTGCTGTGGGCCGCGGTGGCGCTCGGCCTGTACCCGCTGGTCAAGACGGGCCTCGCGGACCTGTTGCGCGAACGCAAGGTCGGCACCGAGATCTTCGTCACCATCGCCACGCTGGTGGCGGTGTTCGGTGGCGAGACCGTGGCCGGCGCGGTGCTGATGGTCATCATCCTGATCGCCGAATTCATCGCCGATCTGAACACGGACCGTGCTCGCGCCTCGATCAAGGCGCTGATCGGTTCGGTGCCGCAGGTGGCGCTGGTGCGGGACGCCGCAGGCGAACGCAGCGTGCCGGTGGTCGAGTTGCGTGTCGGCGACGTTGTGCTGGTGCGCGCAGGCGAGAAGATTCCAGTCGATGGCAGCGTCATCGGCGGCCAGGGTGCGGTCAACGAAGCGTCGATCACGGGCGAGAGCCTGCCGAAGGACAAGCAGGTCGGCTCGTCGGTCTTCGCCGGCACCGTGCTGGCGAGCGGCGCCCTCGACGTGCGCACCGACAAGCTCGGCGCTGACACGATGTTCGCCCGCATCATCACGCTGGTCGAAGACGCCGAAGCACACCAGGCGCCGGTGCAGAAGCTGGCCGACCGCGTGGCGGCCTGGCTGATTCCGCTGGTGCTGGTGTTCCTGGTGGGCGTGTGGCTGGTGACGCGCGACATTCGCACCGTCGTCACGCTGATGATCTTCACGTCGCCGGCCGAACTCGGCCTGGCCACGCCGCTGGTGATGATCGCCGCGGTGGCACGCGCGGCGCGCAACGGCATCCTCATCAAGGGCGGGCTGTACCTGGAATTACTGGCCAAGGTCGACGTGGTGGTGTTCGACAAGACCGGAACGCTCACCGCCAACCGGCCCGCGATGGTACGCGTCGAGACACAGGCCGCCGGCCTGGACGAACGAGAGTTGATGCGGCTGGCGGCGGCTGCCGACCGCCGCTCGGCGCACCCGCTGGCGCAAGCCGTGGTGGCACATGCGGCAGCACTGGGCATCGAGGTGCCCGAGCCGCAGCAGTACGAACAGGTCCAGGCCCGCGGCGTGCGGGCCACGGTGGAAGGCCGCGTGGTGCTGGTCGGCAACCCGGCGCTGCTGGCCGAAGCCGGCGTGGCGGTGCCGGCCGCAACGGATCCGGCGGGCGCAGGCAGCAGCACGCCTGTGCACGTGGCGGTGGACGGTCGCTTTGTCGGCATCGCGCACATCGCGGACGCGTTGCGCCCGGGCGGGCGCGAGGCGCTGGCGGCACTGAAGGCCAGCGGCCTCAAGCGCACCGTGATGCTCACCGGCGACAACGCCGCCACGGCGAACGCGGTGGCGCAGCAGCTGGGCATCGACGAGGTGCATGCCAACCTGCTGCCTGAGGGCAAGGTTGGGGTCATCGCGGCACTTCAGGCGCAGGGCCACCGCGTGGCGATGGTCGGCGACGGCATCAACGACGCCCCGGCGCTGGCACGCGCCGATGTAGGCATTGCCATGGGCGGCGGCGGCACGCAGGCGGCGCTGGAGGCCGCGGATGTTGCGCTGATGACCGACGACCTGGCCAAGATCGGCGCCGCCCGCGCCATCGCCCGCCGCGCCTACCGCACGGTGCAGGAGAACCTGTTCGTCGGCGTCGGCGTGGTACATGTGCTGGGCATCACCGCCGCGCTGATGGGCTGGATCGGGCCGATCGAAGCCGCGATCATCCACCTCGGTCCCGACGTGCTGGTGTTCGTCAATTCAGTCAAGCTGCTGCGCGTCCGCATTCCGGGCACCGCGTGAGGCGCGGCAAGACGCCACGAAGTTTGGCTCAGACCGACTGCCCGCCATGAACAAGACCGAAGTGCGTCTCGGCCTGCCCGCGCTGAAGTCCTGCGCGCGCCGTACCGACTTCAGATCGATGCCGGGCTGCATCGACTCGACAAGGCCCGGCCCGGCCCGGCCCGGCCCGGCCCGGCTCGGCTCGGCTCGGCTCGGCCAACCGAACTCTGAGTGCTTCCGCTGTCAATTATGGAAATGCATCATGAAGTCCCATCGCAGGCGAGCAGTCCCGGCCCGTGCTGGGGGCGTTTGGCGGCACGCAGCAGCCCGACCTCATCGGCCGCTGGGCTCGCGCGGCCACGGCCTGCTTCTACGCCTCGAAGGACTGGGTGCGCCAACACGGCCATCCGCGCACTGCGGAGCAGGCTGCCCGGCACGCTTTCATCGACGGGCCCTGGGCGGCGCGCCCGAGGCCGCGGTTGCCGGCGGGCACGACGCGGCGGGTCGCTGATGGCCGGTCAAGCCCGGGACATCGGGGCGGTGCAGGCCGCGACCGGGCCGCGACCGGGCCGACAGGCCTGCGAGCGCGACATCGCGCGCGGCCACCGGCAAAATCGAATACTGCGCGCTGCGCGTGCGTACCGTCACCCCA
>JANPMR010000006.1:0-1821 GCA_031427055.1 Rubrivivax sp. | reverse complement strand
ACCGACAAGTCGCGCGGCATCCGCCTGGGCAACTTCGTGCAGATCAGAACCATCATCGATGAAGAGATGGAAAACATCTGGAGCGGCAAGAAGACCGCCAAGGAAGGGCTGGACGCGGCGGTTCAACGAGGCAACGAGCAGCTCGAGCGGTTCCAGAAAGCAAACAAGGGCTGAAAGCCCTTGTGGGTTCTGGGCGGCGCTGCGGCGCCACCCGGTCGGCTGACATGACGACACCCCTCCCAGCCCCTCCCCGCCGCGCGGGGAGGGGCTAGTTCGAAAGACGAGTCTTGGCTGTTGAAAAGCGCGTTCGCTTCAAGAACTGGTGGCTGCCCTGGGTGCTGGTGGCGCCGCAGATGGCGGTCGTGCTGGTGTTCTTCTTCTGGCCGGCCGGGCAGGCGCTGTACCAGAGCTTGCTGACCGAGGACGCCTTTGGCACCAGCACGGAATTCGTCGGCGCCGAGAACTTCCTGCGGCTGTGGAACGACGATTCCTATCTGGCCTCATTCAAGGCCACTGCCATCTTTTCGGTGCTGGTGGCGTCGATCGGTCTGAGCGTCTCGCTGTTGCTGGCGGTGATGGCCGACCGCGTGGTCAAGGCCGCGGGCTTCTACAAGATGCTGCTGGTCTGGCCCTATGCGGTGGCGCCGGTGGTTGCCGGCGTGCTGTGGCTGTTCATGTTCGCGCCCTCGGTGGGCATGGTCAGCTTCTGGCTGCGGTCGATGGGGCTCAACTGGAATCACCTGCTCGACGGCAACCACGCGATGATGCTGATCGTGATGGCTTCGGTGTGGAACCAAATTTCGTACAACTTCCTGTTCTTCCTGGCCGGGCTGCAGTCGATCCCCAAGAGCCTGATCGAAGCCGCTGCGATCGACGGCGCCGGGCCGTGGCGGCGCTTCTGGACCGTGCAGTTCCCGCTGCTGTCACCCACGGCCTTCTTTTTGCTGGTCATCAACATCGTCTACGCCTTCTTCCACACCTTTGGCATTGTCGACGCCGCCACCCAGGGCGGCCCCGGCAAAGACACCGCGATCCTGGTTTACAAGGTCTATTTCGACGGCTTCAAGGCGCTGGACCTGGGCGGTTCAGCGGCGCAGAGCGTGGTGCTGATGGTGATCGTTATTGCACTCACCGTGGTGCAGTTCCGCTATGTCGAGAAACGTGTGAACTACTGAATGCCGCGCCCCCGCCATGGTTGAAAACCGCCCCGCCGCCACCCTGCTTTCGCACCTTGTGCTGGTGCTCGGCGTGCTGATCGTCGCCTTCCCGGTCTACATCACCTTCATCGCCTCGACCCAGACTGCCGAGCAGATCGTGCAGAACGTGCCGATGTCGATGCTCCCGGGCGACAACATGCTCGAAAGCTACAAGTTCGCGTTATTCGGCGGCAAGAATGAATCGGGTGGCAGGACTGCCCCTGTCGCGCCGATGCTCTTCGTCAGCCTGGTCACGGCACTGGCGATCTCGATCGGCAAGATCGTGATCTCGATGCTGTCGGCGTTTGCGATCGTCTACTTCCGCTTCCCGTTTCGCAACCTCGTCTTCTGGATGATTTTCGTCACCCTGATGTTGCCGGTCGAAGTGCGCATCCTGCCGACCTACAAGGTGGTGGCCGACCTGGGCATGCTTGACACCTATGCCGGGCTGACGATCCCGTTGATCGCCTCGGCCACCGCGACCTTCCTGTTCCGCCAGTTCTTCCTCACCGTGCCCGACGAGTTGGTGGAAGCAGCGCGCATCGACGGCGCCGGGCCCATGCGCTTCTTCTGGGATGTGCTGCTGCCGCTGTCGCGCACCTCGATCGCGGCGCTGTTCGTGATC
>JANPMR010000005.1:0-4091 GCA_031427055.1 Rubrivivax sp. | reverse complement strand
GGCAGCAACCGGCCGTTCCTCGAGGTGCTGGATCGCGGCCCCGGCATCGAGGCCTCGCTGACCGACCGGATATTCGAGCCCTTCTTTACGTCGCGGGCGAGCGGTACCGGTCTTGGCTTGTTCATTGCGCGCGAGCTCGCGCAGTGCAATGGCGCGCTGCTCGTGTTCGAGCCACGCCCGGGCGGCGGCGGTATCTTCCGTATCGTGTTCGCCGATCCGCAGCGCTGGGAACAGTCCTGACAGCGATGACCAACCCCAGGGCACTGATCGTCGATGATGAACCGGACCTCTGCGAGCTCCTGTCGCTGACACTCGCGCGCATGGATGTCGATTCGAATGCGGTGCACGATCTCGCCGCCGCACGGCGCGAATTGCAGGGCCGCCAGGACTATGCGCTGTGTCTGACCGACCTGCGCCTGCCGGACGGCGATGGCATCGAGCTGCTGGAGTGGATCCAGGCGCATGCGCCGGATCTGCCGGTCGCCGTGATCACCGCGCATGGCCATGTCGAGGCCGCCGTACGCGCGCTGAAACTCGGCGCCTTCGACTTCGTGTCAAAGCCGCTCGACATTTCGGACCTTCGCAAGCTGGTCAACCAGGCGCTGAAGCTTTCCGACGGCCGGCGTGCCACCGACGGCGGCCGGCGCCTGCTCGGCGATTCCGAGCCGATGCAGAAGTTGCGGGCCATGATCGGCCGCGTTGCGCGGAGCCAGGCGCCGGTGCACATCACCGGCGAATCCGGCACCGGCAAGGAACTGGTCGCGCGTCTGATCCACGAGAGCGGCCCGCGCAAGGACGGCCCATTCGTGCCCGTCAGTTGCGGCGCGATACCGTCGGAGCTCATGGAGAGCGAGCTGTTCGGTCACCGCAAGGGCAGTTTCACCGGCGCTGTCGCCGACAAGCCCGGCCTCGTGCAGGCCGCGGAAGGCGGCACACTGTTCCTCGACGAAGTGGCCGACCTGCCCTTCGCGATGCAGGTCAAGCTCCTGCGCCTGATCCAGGAGAAGACCGCGCGCCCGGTCGGCGGCCAGCACGAGCAGCCCGTCGACGTGCGCATTCTTTCGGCGACCCACCGCGATCTCGGTGAACTGGTCGCCGCAGGACGGTTCCGCGAAGACCTTTACTACCGGATCGACGTGATCGAGTTGCGCGTGCCAGCGCTGCGCGAGCGGCTGTCCGATATTCCGGAACTGGCAAGCGTGATCACCGAGCGATTTGCGACGCGCCTGGGCATGACGCCACCGGTACTGTCCGGCGAAGCCATGGAAATGCTGCTGGCACACGACTACCCGGGCAATGTGCGTGAGCTCGAGAATGTGATCGAGCGCGCCCTCACGCTCTGCGAGGCCGGTGCGATCCGGGCGAGCGACATCGAGCTCCGCGAATCGCCGGGTCAGGGCGATGCGCCGGGCCAGGGCGCGCGTGCGGACACGCTGCCCGACCGGCTCGAAGACATCGAGCGCACCTCCATCGTCCGCGCGCTCGAACCATCGTCACCACGCGGTAGCCCTCCATCGCCGCCTGCAGCGCGCAGATCGGGTCCACCTCGGTTACCCAGACCTGCGCCGAGAGGGCGCGCAGCGCCTGCGCCGAGCCCTTGCCGACGTCGCCGTAGCCGCACACCAGCGCCACCTTGCCCGCCACCATCACGTCGGTCGCGCGCTTGATGCCGTCCACCAGCGATTCGCGGCAGCCGTACAGGGCCTGACCAAACAGGCGGCGCAAAGACTGCAGGCGATCCAGGACATGGAAGAACTCGGTTCGGGCTTCTACCTGGCGATGCACGACCTGGAAAATTCGCGGTGCCGGCGAGGTGCTGGGCGACAACCAGAGCGGCAACATGATGGAGATCGGCTTCCAGCTCTACAACGACATGCTGGCCGTAGCGGTGCGTTCGCTGCGCGCCGGGCGCGAACCCGATCTGCTCAACCCGATGGCCGCCACCACCGAGATCAACCTGCACGCCCCCGCCATGCTGCCCGACGCCTACTGCGGCGACGTGCACACGCGGCTCAACCTGTACAAGCGGCTGGCGTCGGCCGAGAAGCCCGAGGCCATCGACAACCTGCTCGAAGAAATCACCGACCGATTCGGCAAGCTGCCGACACAAGGCCAGACGCTCTTCGACACCCACCGCCTGCGCGTGCTGGCCAAGCCCTACGGCGTGCTCAAGATCGACGCCGGCCCCAAGCTGATGAGCATCACCTTTCGCGCCCAAGCGCCCATCGACGCGAAACGCATCATCGAGCTGGTGCAGAAGAACCGCCACGTCAAGCTGGCCGGCAACGACAAGCTGCGCATCGAGCGCGAGATCAGTGCGCCGGCGGATCGGGCGCAGTACCTGCGCGAGTTGCTGAAGGCACTGGGCGCACCGACGGCCGGGCCACCGGCTACTTGAGCTTCGTCGCCACGGCCACCGACACGCGCTTGCGCTGCAGCTTCAAACGGCCGTCGGCGCCCACGCTTTCGGCATCGCAGGCAATGCTGCTGTCGCCCGACCACTGCGGGTTGCGGCAGTGCTCGATCTCGGCCACCCTGCGCCCCGCTGTGTCAAACACGAGCACGCTGTGCAGCAACTCATCGGCGGCCTGCTCGCGCGCGCACTGGAACGCAATGCCGCCTTGCCGCTCCGACACGCGGCTCGCGTCCAGGCAGTGTTCTTGCAGCACGCTGCGCTGGCTCGCGGCGTCGATCAAACTGACGCGCTCGCGCCGGCCTTCGAGTTCGTCGTTCGGCGTATCGGCAAAGTAGCGTGTGACCAGCAAGCTGCGGCCGTCGGCGAGCGCTTGTACGGTCGAGACCCGGTCGGTCTCACTCCAGTTCACGGCATCGGGTGGCACACCGGCGATGCTGGTGTCGATGACATCAATGCGCAGCGCCAACAAGGAGCCGGGCTTGACATCGCAGCGTTTGACGTAGGCGTCGGGCACCGACTGGCGCATGCGCGGCAACGCGGCATGCGCCGCCTGGGATGACGCGGCCACTTCGCCTACCCACGCGAACACGTTCTTGGCATCGCCACAGTCGCGCGTCTGCACCACCAGGCCCGCAGGCGCAATGGCGGCGAGCAGCCGTGCCTTCCTTGCCATCGCGGCGGCCGAAGCGTCGCTGGCGCCAATCAGCAGCCAGGCCCGTTCGGCGCTCGCCGGGGTGGCCACGGCCAGTACCAGCGCCGCCAACACGGCCCCGGTGGCAAAGCGAATCACAGACCGCTTTCCGTCTTGACGCGTGCCAGCTCGCCATTGCCGACCAACTGCACATGCGCCCAGTCGCGAAACGAAGACCAATCGCCGCCCCAAACCAGACCCTGCTTCTTTGCCTCGGCACCAAGTGCCTTCCAGAAGCCCGAAGTTTCGGCCTCGGTCGACCATGCGTAGCGGGCATCAATGATGTCGGCGGCGTACGAATTGGGCGTGCCGTCGGCCTTCTGTGCGTTGTGAAAACTGAACTTGACCTTGCTGTTCCCGGCTTTGAACAACTGCAGCTGCACCGCCACCGAGCGCCAGCCATAGAAGATCTTTGGCTGAAAGCCGCTTTGACTCAACGCGGCGACGACCGCCTGCACCTTTGGGCGCAGCAGCGGGTTCATGCTCAGCAGCTTCTTGTCCTGCGGCCACTGTGCGCTGTCGCCGCTCCACTGCGCTGGCGTTGTCGCGGCAGCGCCAGTCAAGCGCCGCCAGGTGGCACCACCAGGCGAAATCAGACCATCCGGCTGACTCATGAAGGTGGCCTGAAACTTTTGAATTGCAGCGATCGTCCTGGCGCCGCAGACACCGTCGGCAGTGCCAGGATCGCCGCCCTTGCCCTTGAGCAGGGTCTGCACCACAGTCACGTTGGCGGGCTCGTTGCGCCCGCCTTGACCCACCGAACTCGTCAACACCGCCATGATTCGCTCTCCAAAAAAACGTTCAGCCGGTGGCATGCCCGTCGCCACGTCAGCAGCCTGCGCCGATGCAGACAATACCGCGCTTTGGCGCTGTTTCAAGGCCTCACGCACCGCTTCATCATCGCCATGAACGAAGTCGCGCTCCTCGGTGAACCGCGGCCAGCCAGCTCGGTGAACTCACAATAGGCCCATGGCCCTTCACCCC
>JANPMR010000004.1:0-6673 GCA_031427055.1 Rubrivivax sp. | reverse complement strand
CTGCCGATGAGCGAGCTGAAGGCCGCCTACGCGCGCATGGGCTCGCGCCAGGTGCGCGGCAAGCTGCTGCTGGTCAATGCGTAGCCGGGTCAGCCGTCTGTCGGGCGCGTCACGGTTTCCGCGCTAGCATCGCGGTCGCTTGGAGGAGACCCGGTCCATGGCCGTCAAGGTGCTGATTCTCGAAGACAACCCCGTCGCGCGCAGCTTCCTGTGCCGCGTCGTGCGCGAGAGCTTCAGCGACACGATCTTGATCACCGAGGCCGGCGACCTCGAGACCGCGCGCAAGCACGTCCTGCTCACCGGCGGCTCGCAAGGCCTGCACGGCGTCGACCCCTTCAAGCTGGTGCTGGTGGATCTGGAACTGCCCGACGGCAATGGCATGGAGTTGCTGGCCGAGCTGTCGGCCTACCCGGCCACCAAGATCGTCACCACGCTGTACTCTGACGACGACCACCTGTTTCCGGCACTGCAATGCGGTGCCGACGGCTACCTGCTCAAGGAAGACCGCTTCGAGGTGCTGGTCGAAGAGCTGCAGAAGATCGTGCGCGGCCAGCCGCCCTTGTCACCCGCCATCGCGCGCCGCTTGCTGACGCACTTCCGCCATGGCGCGGGCAGCGACAGCCAGGCGCCCGACTCGGGCTTCATGCCCGCGGCCAGCTTCACCACCAGCAAGCCGGTACCCATCGAGAAGCTGCCCGACCACGAGCGCCTGACCCCGCGCGAGAGCGAGGTGCTCACCTACATGAGCAAGGGCTTCACGATCAAGGAAATCGCCAGCCTGATGGGCATCAAGTGGTTCACCGTCAACGACCACATCAAGTCCATCTACAAGAAGCTCAACGTCTCCAGCCGCGCCGAGGCGGCCGTGCTCGCCAGCAAGCAGGGGCTGGTGTGACGATCCGGCGCGCGCGCGCCTCGGGCTAGGCGCCGCGGCGCGGCCATGCCCGCGAAGTTCTCGCCAGCCGCTGCAGCGGGGCCGCTGCCCGACGCATCCGTCGGCGTCGCAATGGCCATGGTGGCTGCGCCGGCGGACCCCGGCCCGGACAGCGCAGACCCGCTGCACTGGATCGGCTGGCGGCGGGGCGTGCTGCTGCTGCTCGCGCTGGCCGCCTGCCTGGCCCTCTTCGCCTTCGCAAGGTGGCTGGCCGCGACGCCGCAGATCGACGCACAGTGGAGCAGCAACCGCGACGGCGCGCTGGTGCTGCAACGCAGCCCCTTGCCCGAACTCATGGCCCGGCAAGGTCAGGTCGTGCTTGCGATCGGCATGCCGGGCGGCGCTGACCTGGCGGCCGACGCGCGCTTGCTGTACCACTCGCCGCGCTGGCAGGTGGACGACGCTTTACGCCGTCAGCAACAGATCGCGCAGGAGCAGTTGGCCAAGGCACTGGCCGCCGGCCCGGTGCGCTTGCGCTTTGGCCCGGGCGCCGAGGTCGAAGTTCGTGCCAGCGCGCGCGGCTACGGCGGCCTGGGATTGCTGTTCTGGCCTCTTTGCGGGCTGGCATTGGCGCTGGTGTCGTTTGCTGCCGTGGTGCTGCTGGCGCGGCCTCAGTCGCGAAACCTGCTCTACGCCACGATGGCGCTGTGCCAGGCCGCCAACCTGCTCTTGATCGCGGCCGAATCGGCGCGCGGCCTCGGGCTGCCGGCCGGCATGACCGGGCTGGGGCTGGACGTGCGGCTGGCGCTCGACGCCATCACCGGCGCGGCCGTGATTCACGCCTTTACGCTGCATCCGCGCCGACTGCCGCGGGCACCGCTGCTGGCCAGCGCCGGCTGGACGCTGGCCGTGGCCGGCGTGCTGTTCGTGCACTTCGACGTCGACGGCCCGCAGTGGTGGTGGGCGCAGGGTCTGTGCCTCGCGCTGGGCCTGCTGGCCTGGGCAGTGGTCAACCAGTCGCACCGCATTGAACCCAACCCTTACGCGCTCACGATGCGGCGCTTCTGCGTCATCACGCTGGCCACGCTGGCGCTGGTGACGGCTGCCGTGGCCCTGGCGGCCAAGCTGCCGTCCATCGCGCCCGGCTTGACCGCCGGCGCGGCCGTGGCCTGGCACCTCTTCCTGGCCTTGCTGCTGCTGCTCACGCCCTTCTTGTCGCGCAGCCGGCGGCTGCTGCGCGAGTTTGCGGTGCTCGCCGGCATCGCCAGCGTGGCCGCATCGGTCGACCTGCTGATCGCGGCCCTGTTCACGGTCGGGCCCCTGACCTCGCTGACGCTGGCCGTGGGCATCGCACTGGCCGTCTACCTTGGCGCGCGGCGGCTCATTGGCGACGACCTGCTGGGCCGCAAGCTGCCCAGCACCGAGCGCATCTTCGAGCTCATCTACCGCGCCGCGCGCGACCTGCAGGCGCAGCCTGCGCGCTATCACGCGGTCATCAGCCAACTGCTGCGCACGCTGTTCGATCCGCTGGAGATGCGGCGCGTCGAGCAGGCGCCGCCGCAGGCCCGCGTCATCGACGGTGGCTCGGTGCTGGTGGTGCCAATTCGGCGCGCGGATGAGGACGCACCCGAGATGGCCCTGATGCTGCGCTTTGCGCGCCGCGGGCAGCGCCTGTTCACGCTCGAGGACGCGCGACTCGCGGACCGCGTGGTCGAACAATTGCGCCGCGCGCTGGCCTACGACAGCGCGGTCGAGCGCGGTCGCATGGAGGAGCGGCTGCGCATTGCGCAGGACCTGCACGACGACATCGGCGCCCGCCTGCTCACCCTGATGTACCAGGCCCCGACGCCAGAAATGGAGAATTACATCCGGCACACGCTGCAGGACCTGAAGACGCTGACACGTGGGCTGGCCGCAGCGGATCACCGCCTGTCTCACGCGGCGGCCGAGTGGAAGGCGGACCTCACGCAACGGCTGGCCGCCGCGCAAGCCGAGCTCGGCTGGTCAGTCAGCCTTGATCGCGACCTGCAGCTGACGGTGGTGCAGTGGTCGGCCGTGACGCGCGTGCTGCGCGAACTGGTGAGCAATGCGCTGTACCACGGCCATGCCTCGCGCGTGGACGTGCGCATGGTGGTCGACGGCCCGCGGCTGAGCCTGAGCGTGGCCGACGACGGCGGCGGGCGCGACCCGCAGGGCTGGTCGCACGGCCTCGGCCTGGGCGGCGTGCGCAAGCGCGTCAAGCTGATGGGCGGAGACGTCGCCTGGCGTGAGAACCAGCCACGCGGCATCGTTTGCGAGGTGCTGGTGGGCGCGTTCGCGGCACCGGATTGAGGGCGCAGGTGTGAAGGCACAAGTGCAGATATCGCACCCCAGGACAGCCCGGAGTGCGAAGGCCATGAATTCCGGGGACAATACACCTTTCGTGTTGATTGGGGCTTCCACGCCGTTGCCCCCCCGCCATGACCACCCGCCGCACGACACCCAGCCCCGATACCACCCCCGGCCCCAAGCTGCGCCAGACGCAAGCCGAGTACACCGCAGCCCGGCCGCACGCCGAGCCCGGCGTCAAGCCGATGATGTCCAGCTCCAAGATGTACGTGTGCATCCGCTGCCACGCCAACTTCAAAACCGGTGACGGCAAGCCCGACCCACGCCTGCGCGGCCTGGGCCGCTGCAACGCCTGCCTGGGTGTGACCGTGTCAACGCCCTGAGTTGCATTTTCGTTTCATTCAGGCAAGTCAACCCAACAGAGGATCCAGTTCCATGTCGAACAGCAATCGCCGTGTATTTTTGATGCAAGTCGCCGCAGCCGGCTCGGTGCTGGCCGCCACCCGCGCCCAAGCGCAGGCCGCCAAGCTTGACGAGAAGGACCCGCAGGCCGTGGCGCTGGCCTATGTGGCCGACACCGCCAGGGCCGACATCAAGAAGTTTCCCAAGCACACCAAGGATCAGAAGTGCAACAACTGCGCGCTGTATCAGGGCAAGGCCACTGACGCCGCGGGTGGCTGCCCGCTGTTCGGCGCCAAGCTAGTCGCCGGCCCGGGCTGGTGCAGTGCCTGGGCCAAGAAGGGCTGACCGAAGCCTTCGTCTCCCGTCTTGCCAAGCGGCCCCTTCGGGGGCCGTTTTCGTTGTGCGAACCCCGCGCGCAACGCCCACGCTGCCGCCGGGCGGCACGGTCGAGCGGTGTCGCTTTGAATTAGTTGACTATTTGCGCATATGCGTAAATAATAGCGCTCTCTGCAACACAGCTCTGTGGCCGCAAGCCCACGGCGCTGACACCCGCAAATGAGATATCCAGCATGCACAACGCAAGCCTGACCCGTCGCGCCGGCCTGGCAGCCAGCGTCTTGAGCGCGGTGCTCGCTGTGCTGGCAGCAAGCGCGGCAGCAAGCGCGGCAGCAACACCGGCGCTGGTCACCGTGCGCGCCACCGCCGCCGCCACGGGCCCCATGGCGGGCTTCGACGGCGTCGTCGAGGCGGTTCGCCAGAGCGTGCTGGCCGCGCAGGTGTCTGGCGCCGTGGTGCAGCTTGATGTCAAGGTGGGCGACCGTGTGCAGGCAGGCCAAGTTCTGCTGCGCATCGACGCCCGCGCCGCAGAGCAGTCGGCGATGGCCAGCGACGCGCAGGTTCAGGCGGCGCGGGCCGGGCTCGACGTGGCGCAGCGCGACCTTGAGCGCCAGCGCCAGTTGCAAGGCCGCAGCTTCATCAGCCAGGCCGCGCTAGACCGCGCCGAGGCCGAGTTCAAGGCCACGCAGGCACGTGTCAATGCCGATCTGGCACAGGCCGGTGTGGCACGCACGCAGACCGGCCTGCACGTGGTTCGCGCGCCCTATGCCGGTGTCGTCGCCGAGGTGTCGGTGACGCTGGGCGACATGGCTCTGCCCGGCCGCGCCCTGGTCACCCTGTACGACCCGAGCGCCCTGCGCATCACGGCCGCCGTGCCGCAGACCGCGGTGGCGCAGAGGGTCGCCGGCAGCCTGCCGCGCGCCGAACTGCCGGGCCTGCCCGCGGCCAGCCAGTGGCCGGCCGCCACGCGCCTCCAGGTCTTGCCGACGGTGGACGCCACGACCCATACCGTCACGCTGCGGGTCGATCTGCCCGCCGGCGCGGTCGGCGCGACGCCGGGCATGTTCGCCCGCTTGTGGCTGCCCGTGTCGGCCCGCCCTGGCGCCGCGGCGCCGGCGTTGACGGTGCCAACCCAGGCCGTGGTGCGCCGTGCCGAGATGACCGGGCTGTATGTGCTGGATGGCGCACGCCGCCCGGTGCTGCGCCAGGTGCGGCTGGGGCGCGTCGACGGCGACAGCGTCGAAGTGCTGTCCGGCCTGTCGGCGGGTGAAGACCTTGCCGTCGATCCGCAAGCCGCAGCCCGCACCCGCTGAGACTTGTGAACATGAACACCCCGACGCCGACCGCCGCCCTGGGCGCATCCGGCCGCATTGCGGCCTTCTTCCAGAGCGCCCACATCACGCCACTGCTGGCCCTGCTGGCACTGCTGCTGGGCGCCTTCGCGGTGGGCGTGACGCCGCGGGAAGAAGAGCCGCAGATCAACGTCACGATGGCCAACGTGCTGATCCCCTTCCCCGGCGCCGCCGTGCGCGACGTCGAACAGATGGTGGCCGGCCCCGCCGAGCAAGTGCTGTCGCAGATTTCGGGCATCGAGCACGTGATGTCGGTGTCGCGCCCGGGGCTGGCGGTGATCACCGTGCAGTTCAAGGTCGGCGTGCCGCGCACCGAGGCGCTGGTGCGGCTCTACGACGCGGTCAACTCCAACGCCGACTGGTTGCCGAAGAATCTGGGCGTGCTGGCGCCGATCATCAAGCCCAAGGGCATCGACGACGTGCCGATCGTGACGCTGACGCTGTACAGCAAGCGCGCCGACATCGGCGCCTTCGACTTGGAGCGCGTGGCGCACAGCATCGAGGCCGACATCAAGCGCGTGCCCGGCACGCGCGAGGTCACCACCATCGGCGGGCCCGGCCGCGCCTTGATGGTGGAGATTGACCCCGCGCGCATGGCCAGCGTCGGTGTCACGGTGTCAGACCTGCGCACCGCCTTGCAGTCGGCCAACCTCGGCCTGCCGGTGGGTGAGCTGATCACCGGCAACCGCGCCGTGGCCATCGAGTCCGGCCCCTTCCTGCGCCAGGCCAGCGACGCTGAAGAGCTGGTCGTGGGCGTACGCGCGAGCAAGCCGGTGTTCCTGCGCGACGTGGCCACAGTGCGGGATGGCCCGCTGCCGCCGAGCCGCTATGTCTGGCATGGGGTGCCGGCCCAGGGCGACGCGCCCGCTGCCGAGTATCCGGCGGTGACCGTCTCGATCACCAAGAAGCCGGGCGAGAACGCCATCGACGTGGCCAGCGCGGTGACCAAGCGCGTCGACATGCTGCGCAACACCGTGATCCCCGGCGAGGTCGAGGTGGCGGTGACGCGCAACTACGGTGCCAGCGCCGATGACAAGGCCAGCAAGCTCATCACCAAGTTGCTCTTCGCCACCGCGTCGGTGGTGGCGCTGGTGTTCATCGCCCTGGGCCGGCGCGAGGCCGCCATCGTCGGCACGGCCGTGATCCTGACGCTGACGGTGACGCTGTTTGCATCGTGGGCCTGGGGCTTCACGCTCAACCGCGTGTCGCTGTTCGCGCTGATCTTTTCCATCGGCATCCTGGTCGACGATGCCATCGTCGTCGTGGAGAACATCCACCGGCACCAGGCGCACCACCCCGGCCGCTCGCTGGCACAGATCATCCCGGCCGCGGTGGATGAAGTCGGCGGCCCCACCATCCTGGCCACGCTGACCGTCATCGC
>JANPMR010000003.1:0-2087 GCA_031427055.1 Rubrivivax sp. | reverse complement strand
GTGAACCAGGCCGCCTTGCTTTGCTGGCCATCCAGGCGCGGCAGTTGCACGAGCGTGATCACGTCTTCGGGCAAGCGCGCGCAGTAGCGTTGCAGCGCGTCAGAGCCGTCCTTGCCCGGTTTGCCCGAGGGGATGCGGATCTCGATCAGTTGCCGATCGGCAAACAGGCTCATGGCCTGCGCCGCGCCGAGCACCGCGCTCCAGTCGAAGTGCGCGCCGCTGACGGTGAACACCGTGCGCTCGCTGTAGCCCGCGGCACGCGCCGCGGCGCGGATGGCGTCGGCCGCCTCTTGCGCCAGCAGCGGCTCGTCGCCGTGCACCGTGTAGAGCGGCTTGAGGCCGCGCGCCAGTTGTTGCTCGAGCTGATCGGGGCGGATTTGCATCAGCGCCTGCCGGATCGTCCCAAGGGCGGGTGGGGGCACATGTCGCTAGACCTGAACGCTGGCCAGCCGGCGCAGCACCTGCGCCACGACGTCGGATTGCATCTCGCGGAACAGCTCGGCCTCTTCGTAATCCTTGGCCAGCGCCGCGGTTTCGCGGTAGCTGAGGTCACGCGCCACCAGCAACTCGGCGCGCGGAATCAGCTCGCGGCCGCCCGGCGTGTCGGCGCGGAAGTGCAGGCGCAGGCGCAATTGCTGCTCGCGCACCAGTGCGGCCGAGGTCGAGGCGACGATGCTGCGCTCGCGCGCGTCTTCGAGGGCCTTCAGAACGACATCGGCGCGGGCCGGGTCGTCGAGCACCGTCACCTGGCGCATGAGCTGGCGGCGCAACTCCTCGGCCATCGGCGAGCGCGGCGCAAAGCCGACCAGCGAGATGCTGGCAAAGGCCAACCGCGGCGGCTGGCGCAGCTGGAAGCCGCAGCCGGCGAGCAAGCCGGTGAGCGTGCTGGCGAGCGCGGCGGCCAGCCAGGCGCGCCGATCAAGCAAATGTGGCTCCGCCACTTTGCTTGAACCCCCTCGGGGGGCGGGCCGGGCAGGCCCGGCCCTGGGGCGCTCAGACGACCACATTGACCAGCCGGCCGGTCACGATGACGATCTTGCGCACCGCCCGGCCTTCGCCGAAGCGGATGAACTCGGGGCTGGCCAAAGCGGCAGCCTCGATGTCGGCGCGGCTGGCCGTGGCGCTCACGCGGATGGCGCCGCGCATCTTGCCGCTGACCTGCAGCACGAGCTCGATCTCGGCCTGCACCAGGGCCGACTCGTCGACCTGCGGCCACGGCGCGTGGATGATTTCGCCCATGCGGGCTTCAAAGCCCAGTTCGCGCCACAGCGCATGGGTGATGTGCGGCGCGGCCGGGTACAGCGCGCGCAGCAGGATGCCGAAGGACTCGGCCAAGACGGCCGCGTCGGCGGCCGCCGTCTGATTCACGCATGCGTCGGCGCCGGCCGAGGAGGCGTCCAGCTTGGCATCGTCGATGGCGTTGAGCATCTTCATCGCGCCGGAAACCACCGTGTTGTATTGCAGGCGGTCGAAGTCGGCACTCACCTGTCGCAGCAGCAGGTGGATCTCGCGGCGCAGCGTGGCCGCGGCGGCGCTGGCGCCAGTGTGCGCGGCGGCGGCGCCGGCGATGGCCGGCGCGTGGCGCACGCCGGCATTCCACAGTCGGCGCAGGAAGCGGAAGCTGCCCTCGGCGCCCGAATCGGACCAGGCGGCGCTCTGGTCGGGCGGGCCGGCGAACATGGTGAACACGCGCGCGGTGTCGGCGCCGAACTTGGCGATGATGTCCTTGGGCTCGACGACGTTGTTCTTGCTCTTGGACATCTTCTCGATGCCGCCCAGCATCACCGGCAGGCCGTCCTCGCGCGCGATGGCGCCGATGGGCGCGCCCTTCTCGTCCAAGCGCACCTCGACCTCGGCCGGGTAGAACCAGCGCTTCTTGCCGCTGCCGTCCTCGCGGTAGAAGCTCTCGTTGAGCAACATGCCCTGCGTGAACAGGTTCGTGAACGGCTCGCTGAACTTGACCAGCCCCAGGTCGCGCATGGCCTTGGTCCAGAAGCGCGCGTACAGCAGGTGCAGCACGGCGTGCTCGATGCCGCCGATGTACTGGTCCATGGCCATCCAGTACTCGTTGCGCTTGTCGACCATGG
>JANPMR010000002.1:0-16379 GCA_031427055.1 Rubrivivax sp. | reverse complement strand
TGAAGCAGCCGTTGATCGCCTGGCACACCCTCCGCGACAACATCGCCGAGTGCGGCACCTTCCTGGGCCTGGTGGGCGGCACGCTGGGCAAGCTCAGCATGGATGTGAAGCTGATGATGCAGACGGAGGTGGCCGAAGTCTTCGAGCCCTACCACCATGGCCGCGGCAGCAGCAGCACGATGCCGCAAAAGCGCAACCCGATTGCGAGTTGCTACATCCACGCCGCCATCAGTGTCGTGCGCCAGCACGCCGCGGCGCTGATGGACGCCATGGTCGCCGACCACGAGCGCAGCACGGGGCCCTGGGAGATCGAATGGATCGTGCTGCCCGAGGCCTTCTGCCTGATGGCCGGCGCGCTCAAGCAGAGCATCGCGGTCGTCGAAGGCCTGGAGGTCGACCCCACGGCCATGCGCCGCAACATCGACATGACGCAGGGCCTGGTGATGAGCGAGGCGGTGATGATGGGCCTGGGCAAACTCATCGGCAGCCTGCAGGTCACACCCGGTCGACCGCGTCAACCCAGCGGCACTTGTCGCGGCTCCACGCCCTCCATGGCGAAGCGCGCGTTGAAGGCCACCGTGATGCGAGGGCTGTTGCCCTCGTAGGGCAGCACATGGTGTTGCAGCCACGACGGGAACAAGATCAGTTCGCCGGCCTGCAGCCTGACGTTGTGATGTCCAAGTGCGTAGGGCCGGCGCATCTTGAAGGTGCTCATGTCCACGTACATCGAGGCCGCCTCGTGCGGGTTGATGAAGGACAAGCGCCCGCTCGGGCTGGCCGGGTCGTCGCCGTCGTGGCGCACGCAGTACACGCCCGACCAGGCGTGCAGCGCGTGCTTGTGCACGCCGAAATAGCCGCCACCGCGCGTGATGTGGAACCACGATTCGCTGGCCATCTGAAGCCGCTGCAGGGTCGCGTCGTCGTAGCCATTGAGCTCACCGATCGCGCCGTACAGCGTCGACCAGCAGAAGTCGCGCAGGCGGCTCACGCAATCGTGCGGCCAGTCGAAGAGCCTGAAGTTGCTTTCGAACAGCGCGTGGCTGTTCACCAGCGGTTCGGGGTGGCGGTAGCGGTCACCTTCGGCCTCGCGCGCGAGGAACAGGGCCTCGAGTTCGGCGTTCAGCGCAGCGCAGTCCTCGAACTGGCGTGACACCATCGGGACGGCGAACATCGGTGTGATCTGGGCCATGGGCAAACGGCGTCCCTGTTGCGGTTGAAAAGTGTCGTCGGCGAGTTGCGCCCTGCATCGGTACGCCGCCGCTGGAGTGAGTGCAGCGGCGGGCCGCGCGCTCGGTCAGGCCAGGCCCAGCGCCTCGATCTGCCTTGCCACTGCCAGCGTCGTGAGATCTTCGAGATACGCCCCCACGACCTGCACGCCGATGGGCAGGCCTTCGCGGCTCTTGCCGGCCGGCACAGCGGTGGCGGGCAACCCCGCCAAGCTGGCCAGGCCCGACCAGGCCAGTTGCTCGGCATAGGGCCGCGGCAGGCCGTCGATCATCAGCGTGCGGCGATCCCAGTCGGGCTCTTCGATGTGCTGGAACGCGGGCGTGCCGAAGATCGGCATCAGCAGCACATCCACGGTGTCGAAGAAGCGGCGCCAGTGTCGGCGCAGATGCTCGCGCCGGTCGAGCAGGCTGAACCACTCGTGAACCGAGATCGCGTTCTGGCGGCTCGGGTCGCCGCGCGAGAACACGGCGTCGAGCGCGGTCTCGTAGTCCTCCTGCAGGGCGCGCAGATCGGGCAACAGCGACGCCGCGGCCGGCTCGACCCGCGCGCCCGCGCGCTGCATGCGCTGCGCCAGTTGCGCCAGCGCGTCGCGCACCGAGGCGTCAGCGCGCGCGCTCGGCAGTTCATCCAGCAGGGCCACCCGGCACCCGACCAGGCTCGCGTGGCGCGGCGGTGGCAGCGCGAGGGCATAGCCCACCGCTTCGGGTTCGTCGGGGCCGGCCAGCACGTCAAAGGCGCGCTGCAGATCGCGCGCCGTGCGCGCCAGCGGCCCGCACACGGCGATCGGCGTCGGCGCGCCATCGGTGAGCGGAAACGCATGGCCGCGCGCGGGCAGCAGGCCGTAGCTGGGCTTGTGCCCGAAGACACCGCAGAAGTGCGCCGGCACGCGGATCGAGCCGCCGATGTCAGAGCCCAGCTCCAGCGACACCATGCCCGCGGCCAGCGCCGCGCCCGAGCCGCCCGAAGACCCGCCCGGCGTGCGCGTCGCATCCAGCGGATGCTGCGTGCGGCCGTACACCGGGTTGTCGGTCTGCCAGTCGGCCAGCGCCGCCGCCAGGTTGGTCTTGCCCAGGATCACCGCACCGGCCGCCTTCAGCCGCGCCACCAGCACGGCGTCGCGCCGCGCCAGCGCTTGCCTGAAGGGCGGCAAGCCCCAGGACGTTGGCAGACCGGCGACGTCGAACGACTCTTTCACCGTCATCGGCACGCCACGCAGGGGCAGCCTGGCGTCGGCAGGCAGCGCGTCGCAGGCCCGTGCGGCGGCACGTGCGCGATCGAAGTCACGCACGACAACGGCGTTGATGTCGCCGTCCAGGTGCTCGATGCGGCGGATGGCGGCGTCGCACAGCTCGAGTGCGCTCACGCGGCGCGCCGCCACGGCCGCGGCGAGCTCGCAGGCGCCAGCGGATTCGAGATCGACGCTTGAGTCGTTGCGGGTCACGCTGGCTCCTTCACGGGTTCGATGTGGCACCCGAACCGTCGTTCACCTCGGCATCGTCGCGGCGCGGCCGCGGCTTCTTGCGGCTCTGGGCGGCGGCCTTGGCCTGCCGCTGCGCTTCGCGCGCGCGCCCGGCGGCCAGCCACTGTGCAAACTCGTCGGGCGTCTCCAGGGTGATGCGGCCCCAGGCACCGCTGCGAAAGTCGTTGATGGCGATCTCGGCGGCCTTCTGCAGGTTGACGGCTCCGCCGGCGCGCAAGCCGCCGCGTTTGCGGGCCAACTCAGTGAGCAGGCCTTCGTCAGTGGCAGCCGTGAAGTCGTCGAGCTTGTAGCGCACGCGCAGGCGCTCGGCGTAGCGTTGCCGCACGGTGGCCAGCAGGGCCAGCGCGACTTCTTCCTCGTCGTAGGCATTGCGCCCGATGCCGCCGCTGGCCGCCAGGTGGTAGCCGCTTTGCTCGACCACGATGCGTGGCCACAGGATGCCGGGCGTGTCGAAGAGGTCGAAGTCGCTGGCCAGCGCGATGCGCTGTTCGGTCTTGGTGATGCCGGGCTCGTCGCCGGTCTTGGCCAAGCGCCGGCCAATCAGGGTGTTGATCAGCGTCGACTTGCCGACGTTGGGGATGCCGCAGATCAGCACCCGCAGCGGCTTGACCATGCCGCCGCGCAACGGCGCCAGGGCGCGACAGGCGGCGATCAGCTGGCGGGCCGGCGCGGCCGCGCTGGCATCGAGGGCCAGCGCATTCGTGCCGGGCTGCGCCTGGTAGTGCGCCAGCCACTGCGCGGTGCGTTCGGGGTCGGCCAGGTCCTGCTTGTTCAGCACCTTCAGCGCCGGCTTGCCGCCGGCGGCGTCGACCAGCTCGGCCAGCAGGGGGTTGGCGCTGGAGCCCGGCAGCCGCGCGTCGAGCAACTCGATCACCACGTCGATGTCCGGCAGCCGCTTGGCAATCGCCTTGCGGGTGGCGTGCATGTGGCCCGGAAACCAGTGGATGGACATCGTGCGGTGCTTTCCTCGGGCCACCCGCGGCGCACGGGTCAGCCCGATTGTGCGGGGCGCTGACGCCTTGGGCGCGCGCGCGACCACGGCGGCACGGACAACACAAAGCGTGCAAAGGCCCGCTTTCGCAGCTCAATTGCAGGCACACGACTACCCGCCCGTCGAATACCTTTCAGCTTGGTTCAGCGAAAGGTGGCGCGGCATGAAGAAGTGGCGGTGGGTGAGGTCGACAGCGGCCGGACTGTGCACATGGACGGCCATCGCTGCGGCCCATGCAATCGACCTGGAGCCCGTCGAGAGAGCGTGGCTCGAGGCCGCACTGCCGGTGCTGCAGTTCGCGCGCGAGCAGGGCATGCCGATGGACATCGTGGTCCAGCCCCAACCCACCCCGGGCGAGACCCCGTTGGGCATGGCCTACGTGGCGGGGCGCTGCAAGCTGGTGCTGTCGATGCGCGGCAACCCCGAAGCGCAGGCCACGCTCGACCGCGTCGAGCCTGCACTGCGTGGCGCCGTGGTGGAGGCGATCGCCGCGCACGAGCTTGGCCACTGCTTTCGCCACACCAGCCACGGCTGGGGACGTCTGCCGGCCGGACTGACGGATACGAGCGACTTCGCTCGGCTCAGCGCCGAGCACACCGAACTGCTGCGCGCCATGTGGCGCACGCGCCGCGAGGAAGGCTTTGCCGATCTCGTAGGTCTGGCCTGGACCTTGGCACGCAATCCCGACCGCTACGACGCGGTGCACGACTGGAACACACGCCTGCGGGCCGAGCAGCAGGTCGACACCGGACCACACGACACGCGGGTGTGGGTAAAGCTGGCTGCTGACAAGGCGCGCTTCTCCGCGGCGCCGTCCATCTTCGAGCGCGTGCAAGCGCTCTGGCGGGCCGGCCTGCTGGCGGGCTCGTCCGAGACGACGGCGACGCCCAGGCCACAAGACGGCGTGACGGCTCGGGCATTGAGTCTGGCTGACGCTGGGGGCGCGCTGCATGGGACGCAAGACTGAGCCACGGCCCGCGCGGCGTCTGTGTGCTGGCGCACACAGGGCCCGGCGTTGGTGCGGGACAGTTCGGCAGCGCACAGATGCGCGCGATGGCCGAGGGTCAAACTGAGGCCCATCCTGCCAGGCGCACCCGCGCACCGGCATTGCAATGCTTGAGAGCTGGGTTCACGTATGGTCTGGCGGTGCCGAAATCACCTCGTCGCAGTGCTGGGACTTGCGCTCGGCGCCTGCGCGTCCGTGCCGACCTCAGAGCCGACGTCCGTGCTGGCGTCAGAGCCGGCGCACGCACGTGCTGACCCACCCGCTGAGGCGATCGCCCCCGACGCCGCTGCGGTGGCGGCCTCGCCTGCCGAGGCCGCACAGCAGGTGCTGGAAGCCACCCGGCGCTCGGCGCGCTCGACGGCCGAGTGGCTGGCCCGCGGTGTTGACAGCTGGTTCGGATCGAGGCCGTTCGAGGACGGCGGCAAGGTGAGCAATGGCCGCCTGAGCCTGGGTTTCCTCAAGCGCCAGGACCAGAGCACCGACGTCGACGTGCGCTTCACAGCCCAGTTTCGATTGCCGAACGTCGAGCGCCGTGCCTACTTGTTCGTCGGCCGCGACGTCCGGCGCGATGTCGTCAGGGACACGCCCGACGACCTGCTTCGCCAGCAGCGCCTGCTGGCCACTGAGACTGGCCAGCGCGCAAACTTCGCCGGTGTCGGGCTGGCCCTGCGCGATGCCTTCGACTTCCGCATCGGCATCGGCCCCCGTGCCCGGCCCTATGCCCAGGCCCGTTTCGACGAGTCGTGGACACCCGCACCGGACCACGTGATCGACTTCCGCGAGACCCTGTTCTGGACCCATGATGATCGTGCCGGATCGACGACGGCGCTTTCCTACGACTGGGCCCTTTCGCCGACGCTGGCGCTGCGCTGGCTCAACGCCGCGACGATCACCCAGCAGACGAGAAACTTCGAACTGTCGAGCAGCCTCGGCGCCTACCGCTCCTTGGGCGACGCGCGCCTGCTGTCACTCGAAGCCGTGTTCAGCGCCACGGGCACGCACGGTGCTGGCGTCGGCCTGTCGGACGTGGGCCTGCTGGCCCGATGGTCGCAGCCGATCTACAAGACCTGGATGTTCGGCGAGATCGTTGGCGGTCACTTTTGGCCGCGCCCGCAGGCGGGAAGCCAGCGCGGACGTGCCTGGGCAGCAGGCGGCAGCCTGAGGATGCACTTCTGACGCCTGCGGACACGCGGCCCGGGCCGCGGCCTCACGCCGGGACGTGGCTGGGCTGGACGCGCCGCGCCCAGCGCTCGATGCCCTGCTCGACACGGTCCCAGGCGCCGCGGTCATAGGCCAGGCTGACGAAGAGGTTGTCCCGGCTCGGAGCGGTGCGCCGCGCGGTGGCCGCGAGTTGCTTGAGTTCGCTCTGCAGCGCCGCGACGCAGCCGGCCAGGTCCGCAAAGCGCACGTCCAGGCGGTGAAACAGCACGGCCCTTTGCAACTCGGCCGCCTTGAAGGAGCTCATTCGCACGGCGCGCACGAAGATGCGGGCATGACCGTCGCCGAGCAGCTCGACGCAGAACTCACGGCGCCAGCCGATCAGGCTGCGCGCGGCGTCAATTTCCGGCAGCTCCGGCTCGACCTGCAGCGTGCTGTTGCTGCCGACCGCGACGGCCATGCGCGCAGGGGCGACAAGCGCGCCCGTAGGCCGCGCTGGCGCGCGCGAGGTGATGGATGCCGGTGGGTCCGCCTGCGCGGTCTCGGCCAAGTCTTGGGAGTGGCTCATCATTTGATTGGCAGCACGCGCATGCCCAGTGGCGCGCCGCCAACCCGGTCCAGCACCTGGATGGTGGTCTGGCGCGGCCGGAAGCCCACGGGCAGCGGCAGGCTGCCGCGCAAGACTTCGTGGCGGCCCATGCTCAGCATGATCGCCTTGGCGGCCACCGTGACCGGGGCACCGCGTTCCGACTCGCCTTCGACCAAGAACTGCAGCGTGCCCGCAATGGGCCTTCCGGTCGCGCCTTCGCGCGTGAGCACGAGGTCGTAGTTGAGCAGCCCGCCCTTGGCCGTGAACCGCCCGGCGCGCACGGCAACGGGCGCGACGCGCGGATCCGGCGGCAGGGTCGCGACGACGGCGGCCAGGTCGTCATGCAGCCGCGTCGCTGTGGCGCGACTGGCAGCGAGTTCGTCGGCGGCGGCCTTGCGTTCCGCCAGCGCGGTCTCGAGGCGCCGCGTGGTCTGGCCGAGTCCATCGCTCAGGCGCAGGCGGTCGACTTCGGCGCGCTCGAATGCACTGCGCAACGCCACCGACTCGCTGGCCGACAGGCGCGGCGGCAGGTAGCGTTCCTGGATCACGACGACGGCTGCTGCACCGGCCACGGTACCGGCCAGCAGCAGCACAAGCCAGCGGGGCAGGCGCCAGCGCGAGCGCCGGCTGCCGTAGGACGCGAAGGCAAAAGGTCTGGAGCGGGCAAACATGCGTAGGGGGGAGAACTCCAGTGGCGGGCCCGAAAGGTAAGGCGTCTCAAGCTCAGGCCTGCAACGCCATGTACCGCGATGGCAGGTCGCGTCGCACCGAAAGTGACTGTGGATGCTCGGCGCGCGCCTGCCGGGCGTGGCCAATCGGGCATTACGCCTCGTTGCAGTACAGGGACAGCCATGCGCCGTCGCTGCGGCCTGTGTCGCAGCCGCCGTCACGAGGGCGGTCCTCCGCAGCAACCGCCACGCTCAGCGCATGAAGCGCCCGTCTGCCCCCGCGATGGACAGGTCGGAGTAGTCCAGCCCGGTGTGGTCGGTGGGCGAGAAGCTCACCTCCATGCCGCCGATGTCAAAGCGCGACAGGCCGTTGAGCGCCGCCGTCAGGCGCCAACGCGTGAGCCCCGAGCTGCTTGACGAAGCCGCCCGAAGCGCTGTTGGACAGCGAGACGATCTGGCCCAGGCGCGTCGAACATACGCCCGCAGCTTGTGTGACTTGCAGCGTCACCACCCACGCGGTGGGGCGTGTCAGCCGCGCGCGCCGGTGACGACGACAAACTCGGCCGGCAAGCGGTAGCCTGCGCCCTCACGCCAAGGCTCGATGGCCTGCAGGTAGCGGTCGCGCACGCGCTGGCGTGTCGCCGCGTCGAAGCGCGACCAGGCCAGCGCCACCGGCCCGCCCACAAACGCGGCGTCGCAGGCCGCCGCCGCGCTGGCGTAATGCAGCGGCGCGGCGATGCGCTGCGTGACGAGCGCATCGAAGCCCGCCGCCGCGCAATCGTGCGCCAGCGCCTCGCCCTGGCCAAGGCCGAAGAAGAGCGGGCAGACTTCGCTGGCGACCTCGGCGTCGACGATGGCGAACAGCGCCGCCCAGCCGCAGCGTGCGCGCTCGCCCCACACCGCCAAGGCCACGCGCCCGCCGGGGCGCAGCACGCGGCGCATCTCGCGCAGCGCTTGCCGCGGGTCGGGCAAGTACATCAGGCCCAGACCGCACAGGGCGACGTCGAAGCCGGCGTCGGGCAGCGCCAGTTGCTCGGCGTCCATGCGCGCGAACGACGCGTTGGCAACGCCGGCGGCGCGGGCCGCGGCCGTGGCGGCGTCGACCATCGCGCCGGAGAGGTCCACGCCCAGCACGCTGCCGGTGGCGCCGACGGCCAGTGCCGCATCCAGGCTCAAGAGACCGGTGCCGCAAGCCACGTCGAGCACGCGTTCGCCGGGCGCCAGTGCGGCGCCTTGCAACAGGCTGCGCTGTGCCGGCGCCAGCGCTTCGCGCCACAGCGGCTCGTAGTCGGCGGCGGCCAGATCCCAGCCATAGCGCTGCACGCGCCGCTGCAGCCGCGCGTCCATGTTCAGCGCCGGGTGACGACGACTTCGAGGTAGGCGCTGGGCACCCGCAGCGCGCTGGCGCCGCCGCGGTTCTCGCGCGCCAGCAAGTCGGTCAGGTCGGCCGCCAGGCCCTCGGCATCGGCCGCCGGCAGCGCCGCGAAGGCCTTGTGCACCGGGCCGTACCAGGTGCGGAAGACCTCCACGAAGTGCGCCGGCGAGCGGTAGCGGAAGTTGAACTCGCGCGGCGTGACCTGGATCGCCGCGGCTTCGCTGCCAAACAGCGTGCGCAGGTGCGACTCGACGCCCCACAGCGAAGGCGGCTGCACGCCGGGCGGCGGCGGCAGGCGGCGGCCCAGCACCTTGAACATCTGCCCGATCAGGCTCTCGGGCGTCCAGTTGGCCAGGCCGATGCGGCCGCCGGGCCGGCACACGCGCAGCATTTCGGCCGCGGCGCGCGCCTGGTCGGGCGCAAACATGACGCCGAAGGTCGACAGCACGGCGTCAAAGCTGGCGGCCTCGAAAGGCAGGGCCTCGGCGTCGGCGGCCTGGAACTGCACCACCAGCCCCTCGGCCGCGGCGCGCGCCGCGCCGTGCTCGAGCAGGCTGGGCACATAGTCGGTCGACACCACCTGTGCGCCGCGCCGCGCTGCGGCCAGCGTGGCATTGCCGTTGCCGGCGGCGACGTCGAGCACGCGTTCGTCCCAGCGCAGGTCACAGGCTTCGGCCAGCTGCTCGCCGACGATCTGCAGCGTGGTGCCGATGAGGGCGTAGTCGCCACTGGCCCAGGCCGCCATCTGGCGCGCCTTGATGGGGGCGAAGTCTGTGGGTGCGTTCATGGGGACTCTCCTGGGTTGACGGGCCGACAGGGCCCGCTGCGCCGCAGTTTTGTCGCGCTGGCGACGGGCGTCCTGGCTGTGCGTCCGCGAGTCTTGCCCGTTCGTCCGCCGAGGGCTCCCGGCCAGGGCGCCGGTCTTGGCGAGCGCGGGTGCGCGCACCACAATGAGTACCCGTCGCCAGCCCTGGGAGTCCTCATGAGCCATGCCCTGCTCGCCGCCGCCATGCAGCGTGTCGAAGCCGCCTTCAAGCGCCGGCCCGCAGCCGGCCTGCATGACGACGAGCCCGCCAGCGCGCGCTGGGACGGCGGCACACGCGTCGTCAGCAGCGCAGCCGGTGTGGCGCAGATCAGCACCGACATGCCGGTCGACATCGGCGGCAGCGGCGGGCACATGACGCCGGGCTGGCTGATGCGCGCCGGCCTGGCGAGCTGCGCCGCCACGCGCATCGTGATGTCGGCCGCCGCCGCCGGCATCACGCTGGACGCGCTCGAGGTCGTGGCCCGCAGCCGCTCGGATGCGCGCGGCCTGCTCGGCATGCCCGATGCCGACGGCAGCCCCGTGTTTGCCGGGCCCGGTGAGGTGCAGCTGCACGTGCGCATCCGCGCGCTGGGCATCGGCGTCGAGCAGTTGCAGGCGCTGGTCGAGCACAGCCATCGCTGCTCGCCGGTGTCCGCGGCGCTGCAGGCTGCCGTGCCGGTGGCCCTGCACATCGAGGTCGACGCCGCCTGATGGATGCGCTGTCGGAGACGCTGCGCGTGATGCGGCTTGTCGGCGCGATCTTCATCAACGCCAAGTTCACCGCGCCCTGGTGCTACCAGTCGCCCCATGCGGCCGACGCGGCGCCGATTCTGGAGCCGGGCAGCGAGCGGGTCGTCATCTTCCATCTCATCACCGAAGGCGGCTGCTGGGTCGAACTCGAGGGCCGGCCGCCACTGCAGCTGACGGCCGGCGATGCGGTCATCTTTCCGCATGGCGACGCGCACCGCATGGCCTCCGAGCCCGGCCTCGTGCCAGAGCGTGGTGCGCGCCTGGACGAGGTGCTGTCGCGCCGGCCACGCCATCTGGTGTATGGCGGCGGCGGGGCCACGACGCGGCTGCTGTGCGGCTATGGCGCCTGCGATGCGAGGCTGGCGCGCATGCTGCTGTCGGGCATGCCGGCGCTGGCGCGCGTCAACGTGCGCGGCTCCAACGCCGGCATCTGGCTCGAGGCCTCGGTGCGCTACGCGCTGGCCGAGGCGCGCTCGCCGCGCCCCGGCGGCGCCGGCGTGCTGGCCAAGCTGGCCGAGGTGCTGTTCATCGAGATGCTGCGGCTGCACATGAACGAGCCTGTGCCCAGCGGCAGCGGACGCACCGGCTGGCTGGCGGGCGTGGGCGACCGCGTCGTCGGCGCCGCGCTGCAGGCCCTGCATGCCAAGCCGGCTGCGCCGTGGACGCTGGAAGAACTGGCGCGCGTGGCGGGCAGCTCGCGTTCGGTGCTGGCCGAGCGCTTCGCGCAGATCGTCGGCGTCGCGCCCATGCAGTACCTCACGCAGTGGCGCATGCTGCTGGCGTCGCAGTTGCTGCGCAGCGGGCAGGGCTCGCTGGCCCAGATCGCCGACGAGGTCGGCTACCAGACCGACACCGCGTTCAGCCGCGCCTTCCGCCGCGAGTACGGCCTGCCGCCGGCGGCCTGGCGGCGCAGCCAGGGTGCGGCGGCATCGGTTTGACGTGCCGGCCGGCGGCGGTCAGCCCTCGACCCGGGGTCGCGCCGCGGCATCGGGCGTCCTGCGCATGACCCCTGCCAGCATCGCCACGGCCGCAGCCAAGCCCAGCGCCGCATGCACCGAAATCACGCCGCGCGCGCCGGCCCACTCGACAGCCAGTCCGAAGAGCAGCGTCAGCAAGGCATAGCCGGCCGCGGCGCGCAGTGGCGAGGCGCCTTGCTGACCGCGCCGCGCCGGCGCCCACAACTGCCCGCCCCAGGCCAAGCCCCAGGCCGCGCCATGGCTGGCGGCCAGGCCCAGCAGATCCCATGGGGCGGGCGCCGCAACTGCGGTGGCGGCGCCGACTGCGAGCAACAGCATGCAGGCCAGCGCCAAGCTGCGTGGCGCCCAGGCCGCGATACGCGACTGCAGCGCCAGTGCCGGCCCGAACATCGCGGCCACGTGCAGCAGCACCATGGCTTGCGGTGCCACCTGCTGCGCACGGCACCAGTCGGCCATCAGTGGCAGCGCGGCCATCATCGGCAGCATGGCCAAGCCGGCCAGCAGCACCGGCCACTGCCCGGCATCGCGCCAGGCGCCGGCCGGCCAGGCTGGCAGCGAGCAGTCGAACAGGCCGGCGCGGCAACCGGGGGCCGGCGCCCGGCTGTCGATGCGCCGTTGCAGGGCGATCAGCAGCGTGGCGATGGCGCAGACAAAGAGGGTGAGCCGCCAGGCCAGCCCGGACAGGTCGCCGGTGTCGCCCAGCACCAGGGCGGCGGCCAGCGCGCCCAGGCTGGCCGCGGCGATGGGCGGACGCGGTGCCATCGGCTCGGCCAGGCGCAGGCCGCGCACCACGCCCGAGGCCAGCGCGGTCAGCGCGGCCCAGCCCAACAGGGCCAGCACCACCGCGGCCTGCCCGCCGCCGCGCACGGCCCAGAGCAGGGCTGCGGCAGTGACTGCGGCACATGCGGCCAGCGCCAGGCCGCGCGCCCAGCGCGGCAGCGCTCGCGTGGCCACCGCCGCCGCGCCGCCCAGTGCCAGCAGCCACAAGGCGACGAGCGCGAAGCCGCCGGCCACTGAGGGCGCAGCGCGCAGCGCGAAGCTGCCGATGCCAACCCAGCCGCCGATGAGCAGCGCCCAAGCGCAGGCGCGTGCCAGCGTCAGTGGCAGCGAGGGCCGGCCGGCGGCCATCGTCAGCCGGCTTCGGCGGCCAGTGCGGCCGGTGTCGTCGGTGTGGCCGGTGCGGCCAGTGCGGCCGGCCATTGCAGCGCGTGCCCGGTGTGTTCGGCAAAGCGCCGCAGGTCGTCGGGCGTGTCGATGTCGAATCGGTAGCGGCGGTTGTCGGTGTCGAACCAGCGCACGCGCGCGGGGTTGGCCTCGCGCCACTGGCGGCAGGCCAGATTGGCGCTGCCGGCCAGCCACTCGTCGCGCAGCGCGGCGTCAAACATCACCGGGTTGCCGGGCTGCGCTTCGCCGCCGTCAACGCTGACGCGCGGCACCACCATGGCCGCGTCGCCGCGCTGCTTGTAGGCGCTGATGAGGGCGACGATGTCCTGCGCGTCGATCAGTGGCTGGTCGGCCAGCGCCACGATGACCGCATCGATGCGCGGCGACAGCGCGCGCAGGCCGCAGCGCACCGACGAGGCCTGGCCGTCGTCGGGCGCCGGGTTGTGCACCAGCGTGATCGGGAAGGCGCGGATGGCGGCTTCGATGGCACTTGCGTGGTGGCCGAGCACGACCACGACCTCGTCGACGCCGGCGCCCGACAACGCGATCAGCTGGCGCAGGATGAGCGGCACGCCGCCCAACTGCAGCAGCGCCTTGGGCCGCCCGCCCAGGCGCGAGCCCGATCCGGCAGCCAGCAGCACCGCGCCCACCGTCATGCGCGCGTAGAGGCCGCTGTTGCCCTTGAGCATGCATCCCATGTCGTGTCTCCGTTCAGCGAAGTGCGTTGATGAGCTGCGGCAACACGGCCTCGATGCTCTTGAGGTCGGCGCCGGGGGCCAGCAAGTCCAGGTGCGGCAAGGCCGCCTGCATGCCCTGGCTGACGGGCGCGAAGCCGGGCTGGCTGCACAGCGGATTGAGCCACACGATGCGGCGCGCGCGACGCCGCAGTTCGATCAGCGCTTGCGACAGCAGCTCGGGGTCGCCGGTGTCGTAGCCGTCGCTCATGATGACGACGGCGGTGCGCGAGTGCACCGCGCGCGCCGCGTGCTCTCGGTTGAACTGCGCCAGGCTCTCGCCGATGCGCGTGCCGCCGGCCCAGCCCTGGGCGATGAGGTGCAGCCGCTCTTGCGCGCGCCAGGGGTCGGCGTCCTGCAGCGCCTGCGTGACGGCGGTGACGCGGGTGTGGAAGATGAAGCTCTGCACGTCGGTGAGTTCGGCCGCCAGCGCGCGCGCCAGGCGCAGGTAGAAGAAGCTGTAGAGCGCCATCGAACGGCTGACGTCGATCAACAGCACGATGCGCGGGCGCACGCGGCGCGGCTGCTTCCAGGCCAGGTGGATGGGCGTGCCGCCGCTGGCCACGCTGCGCCGAATGGTGGCTGGCAGGTCGAGCCGCCTTCCCAGGCGCGCGCGCAGTTCGCGGCGCAGGCGCAGGTGCTTGAGCTGGCGCGCGAAGCGCCGCATCAGCGCTTCGATGTCGAGCAGGTGTTCGCGCTCGGTGAGGCTGCGAAAGTCGGCCGAGGTGAGCCGCTCTTGCCGGCTGGCGGCCTGGCGCGGGCGGATGTCGTCGTCATCGGGATCGGACGTGTCGTCACCGGCCGTGCCGCCGGGCCAGCGGCCGCTCAGCGCCTTGTCGTCGGCGCCGCGGCGCTCTAGCCGCTGCCAGCGGTTGGCGGGCAGGAACCAGGCATCGAACAGTTCGTCGAAACGGCGCCATTCGTCGCAGCGCCCGCACAACAACGCCTGCAGGCTCCAGCGCAACGCGGGTGCGTCGAGCACGCCGACGCAGCGCGCGGTCTCCAGCACCTGCACCGCATCGCCGCCGCCCACCGCAAAGCCGTTGGCGCGCAGGAAGGTGGGGAAGCCGCTCAGGCGATCGGCGGCCGCGTGGTCAAGAGTCAGCACGCGGCTGCCAATCGCGCCACGACCTCGCGCGGCATCGCGGCGCGGTCGTCGCGCGTCTTGATGAGGGCGCTGAGCGTGTCCATGATGCGGTCGGCGCCGTTCATGTCGATGCTCGTGATGCCCAGGCGCAGCAACGCTGCGGCCCAGTCCAGCGTCTCGGCGATGCCCGGCCGCTTGCGCAGCTCGATGCGCCGCACGGCTTGCACGAAGGCCACGATCTGTGCGGCCAGCGCCGCCGGCGCGTCGGGCGCCTTGACGCGCACGATGGCCAGCTCTTTCTCGTAGTCCGGGTAGTCGATGTACTGGTACAGGCAGCGCCGGCGCAGTGCGTCGGACAGCTCGCGCGTGCCGTTGCTGGTGATGACGACCAGCGGCCGGCTGACTGCGCGCACCGTGCCAAGCTCGGGGATCGAGAGTTGGAAGTCGGACAGCAGTTCGAGCAGATAGGCCTCGAAGGCCTCGTCGGCGCGGTCGACCTCGTCGATCAGCAGCACCGGCGGCACCTCGCAGCTGATGGCCTCGAGCAGCGGGCGCTTGAGCAGGTAGCGCTCGCTGAAGATGTCCTGCTCTTTCTGCGCCAGGTCCTTCGTGGCCGCGCGGTCGTCGTGCTCGAGCAGCTTGATGGCCAGCAGTTGCCTCTGGTAGTTCCACTCGTACATCGCCGAATGGGCGTCCAGTCCCTCGTAGCACTGCAGCCGGATCAGGCGCGTGCCGCGCACGGCGGCCAGCACCTTGGCGACCTCGGTCTTGCCGACGCCCGCGTCGCCTTCCAGCAGCAGCGGGCGTGAGAGATCCTGCATCAGCAGCAGCGCCGCCGCCAGCGGCGGCTCGGCGATGTAGCCCGCGCCCGCCAGCTCTTGCTGCAGGGCCCCCATGGCCAGCGAACGAGCTTGAGTCAATGTGGCTTTGCCACTTGACTCAACCCCCTCGGGGGGCGGTGGTAGCGAAGCCACCGCCTGGGGGTCCGGGTTCGTCATCGTTGGTTGATACCCAGCGAATTGATCGTCTTCCAGACGCGGTAGGCGCTGTGCGGCATGTCCATGTGCGTCACGCCCAGGTGCGCGAAGGCGTCGATGACGGCGTTGCTGAAACAGGGGATGCCGCCCACGTGCGGTGACTCGGCCACGCCCTTGGCACCGATCGGGTGGTGCGGGCAGGGCGTGACGGTGTGGTCGGTCTCCCAGTGCGGCGTCTCCATCGCGGTGGGCAGAAAGTAGTCCATCAGGCTGTTGCCCAGATGGTTGCCCAGCTCGTCGAAGGGCACCTGCTGGCCCATCGCCACCGCATAGGCCTCGGTCAGGCCGCCGTGGATCTGGCCTTCGATGACCATCGGGTTGATGCGCGTGCCGCAGTCGTCCAGCGCGTAGAAGCGGCGCACCTTGGTTTCGCCGGTGAACTTGTCGATGTCGACCACGCACAGGTAGGCGCCAAACGGGAAGGTCATGTTCGGCGGGTCGTAATAGCTCACCGCGTTGAGGCCCTGCTCCATGCCGGCCGGCAGGTTGCCGGTGTGGCTGACCATGCAGAGGTCCTTCATGGTCTTGGACTGGCTCGGGTTGCCTTTGACCTTGAAGCGGTCGATCTCCCATTCGAGATCGCCCTCGGCCACCTCGAGCAGGTGGGCGGCGATCTTCTTCGCCTTGTCCTTGATCTTGCGCGCCGCCATCGCGGTGGCCGCGCCCGACACCGGCGTCGAGCGCGAACCCCAGGTGCCGGCGCCGTAGGGCGACTTGTCGGTGTCGCCCTCTTCGACCACGATGTCGCTGGCCGGCAGGCCCAGCTCGGTGGCGATGATCTGCGCGTAGGTGGTGGCGTGGCCCTGGCCCTGCGTCATGGTGCCCAGCCGGGCGATCACGCCGCCGGTGGGGTGCACGCGGATCTCGCAGCTGTCGAACAGGCCGATGCCCAGGATGTCGCACACCTTGGTTGGCCCGGCGCCGACGATCTCGGTAAAGGTCGACAGGCCGATGCCCATCAGCGTCGTGCTGTTCGGGTCGGCGCGGGTGGCCGCCTGTTCGGCGCGCAGGGCGTCGTAGCCCACGGCCGCGAGCACCTTGTCGAGCGCGGTGTCGTAGTCGCCGCTGTCCAGCGTCCAGCCGAAGGGCGTGGTGAACGGGAACTGTTCCTTGCGCACGAAGTTGCGGCGGCGGATCTCGGCCTTGTCGATGCCCAGCTTGATGGCCAGCACATCGATCATGCGTTCGATGAGGTAGATGGCCTCGGTGACGCGCAGCGAACAGCGGTAGGCCACGCCGCCCGGCGCCTTGTTGGTGTAGACGGCGTCGACGCGGCAGTAGGCGTTGGGGATCGCGTAGCTGCCGGTGCAGATGCTGAACAGCCCGGCCGG
>JANPMR010000001.1:0-1683 GCA_031427055.1 Rubrivivax sp. | reverse complement strand
GCCCTGAGCGAAGAGGTCGCGTCCGGCAAGCTCACGCAGACCGTCGTCAGCAGCAGTCAAGACGAGATCGGCGACCTTGTGCGCGCCCTGGGCCGCAGGGTGGTGCGGCTGCGCGAGAGCCTGCAGACCGTGCGCCAGGCCAGCGACCAGATCGGCACCGCGTCGAGTGAAATTGCCAGCGCCAACCTCGACCTCAGCCAGCGCACCGAACAAGCCGCCAGCTCGCTGCAGCAAACCGCCAGCTCGATGGTGGAGCTCACCGGCACGGTGCGCCAGACCGCCGAATCGGCGCGCACCGCCAACCAGCTTGCGGCGCCGGCCAGCGCGGTGGCGCAACGCGGTGGCGAAGCCGTCGCGCAGGTCGTGACAACGATGGACCAGATCAATGCCAGCTCGCGCAAGATCTCCGACATCATCAGCACGATCGACGGCATTGCCTTCCAGACCAACATCCTGGCGCTCAATGCCGCGGTCGAGGCAGCAAGGGCCGGCGAACAAGGCCGCGGCTTCGCGGTGGTGGCCACCGAGGTGCGCAGCCTGGCGCAACGCAGCGCTGCGGCGGCGCGCGAGATCAAGACCCTCATCAACGCCAGTGTCGAGCGCGTCGAGACCGGCTCGCGGCTGGTGACTGGCGCCGGCGAGACCATGAGCGGGATCGTCGCCAGCGTGCACCGCGTGGCCGACATCGTGGGCGAGATCAGCTCGGCCGCCGGCGAGCAAAGCCTGGGCATCGACCGCGTCAACGGCGCCATCACCCCACTCGACCAGACCACGCAACAAAACGCCGCCTTGGTGGAAGAGTCGGCCGCGACGGCCGAGAGCCTGCGCGAGCAGGCCTCGCGCCTGGGCACGGTGGTGGCCGGCTTTCAGATCGAAGCCGCGCGCGCCTGAGGCGCGCTGGAGTCCGCCAGCGCCTACACCGCGCCGGCGCGCCGCAGTGTCTCGAGCACCGGGCGGCGCAGCACCTCGCGCAGGCCCCACCAGCCGGCGGCCAGCGCCAGCAGCGCACCGGCCGCGGTGCCGATGAGCGGCACCCAAGGCGACGGGTTCCAGCTGAACTCGAAGGCATAGCGCGCCAGCAGCCAGCCCACCGCCACCGCTGCCACGGAGGCCAGCAGGCCGGCCAGCGCGCCCACGCCCAGCAGTTCGGTACGTTGCACCTGGGCCAGCAGGCGCGAGCTGGCGCCCAGGGCACGCATGATGGCGAACTCGCGCGAGCGCGCCTCGCGCGTGGCCGACACCGCGGCAAACAGCACCACCAGCCCGGCCAGCAGCGTGAAGCCGAAGAGAAACTCCACCGCGCGGATGACCTGATCGAGCACGCCCTGCACCTGCGCGATCGAGGCCGAAACGTCGATGGTCGTGATGTTGGGAAAGTCGCGGCCCAGGCGGCTGTCGAAGCTCGGCTGCGGGGCACCGCTGGCGGCGGACTGGGCGGCCGCAGCCACCGGCGCACGGAAGGCGCTGATGTAGCTGATCGGCAGATCGGCCATCTCGGCGCGCGGAAACAGCACGAAGAAGTTGACCCGCATCGAGCCCCAATCCACCTTGCGCAAAGAGCTCACGCGGCCCTCTTGCAACTGGCCGGCGATGTCGAACTGCATCGTGTCGCCCAGCTTGAGGCCGAACTCTTGCGCCAGACCTTCCTCGACCGAGACGGTGCCCTTCTCGTCGGCCACCCAG